>DATMPT010000321.1:0-10147 GCA_035567355.1 Solirubrobacteraceae bacterium | reverse complement strand
AGGCGTGCCGATGCTGCCGGTCGTGCGCGGCGAGGCCGAGACGCGCCGCCAGATTCTGCTGTACACGGTACTTCTGTATGCCGTTACCCAGCTTCCCTTTTGTGCGGGCGGTTTTGGCGGCATCTACCTGACCGCCTCCTTGCTGCTCGGGCTCGGCTTCATCGCAGGGGCAGTGCGCCTGTACCGTCGCGCGGACCGGCGCAGCGCCTTGCAGCTCTATCTCTTCTCGCTGGCCTACCTTGCGCTGTTGTTCTGCGCGATGGTCGCGGACGCGAAGTTGTAGTCTTTCGAGCCGAAATGAACCGTCGCCTCGCCAAGAAGAACATCCGCACAGGCCTGATCGTGGCGGCGATCTGCATGTTCATGTTCGGCATCACCTTTGTGGTGGCCGCGGTGTACGTCTCATGAGCCCGCTCGATCCGGAGATCCCACCCGCTGGCGAGGAGGTTCACCTCCCCGGCCCTACCATCCTGCCGTTGCTGACGGCTGCCGGCGTCACCCTCGCCGTGGTGGGCATCACGATCAGCCTGATTCTCGTCATCGCCGGCTCGATCCTCACGATCGCATGCGTGGGGCGCTGGATCATGGACACGCGCCGCGAAATCGACGAGCTCCCGCTCGACTCGCACTGACAACCCCCAGGGGGGAACTCGACGGCCACCTTCGACGGGTACCGTGCGCGAGAGGAGGTTGGCGCTACGCGCATAGACTTTTGGGTATTGACCTGTATTGGCCTATGGGGCCGCCGCGCGCGTGAGGCGCCTACCGGTGAGGCGCCGCGCGCGGGTGGGTGGGATTCCGGATGGTGGGATTCCCAATCCTCGCGCGCGGCCCCGACGAAAGGCGGCGCCCGCTTCCCCTACGGGCGCTCGGCCTTCCCCTCTCTCACCCCACGGCTGCGCTCGCTGGGACTGGGCAGATCGCCCCCTCGTCCGTCCAGCAGCGCACGACGTCGCGCACGGAGAGAATCCCCATTGTCTCTCCACGCTCGACGACGATCAGGTGGCGAAAGCCGCCGCGAACCATCGCGCCGGCGGCTTCCTCCAAGGACCAGTTGGGCTCGGCAAACACGACGTCGCTGGTCAGATGGTCGGCAACGAGCTCGGCGTCCGGATCCTCTCCGGCACCGATCGACTCGAGCACGTCGCGCTCGGTGAGGATGCCGGGACCACCGGCATCGGGGTCGATCACGACGGCGGCGCCCACATGTCGCTCAGACATGAGCCGTGCGGCGTCGCGCAGGGTGTGGCCGGGACCCACCGTCAAGACCATCGGACTCATGCCATCTCGAACCTGCATGGTGCCTTGCCTCCAGTCCTCTCATCGCGTAGGCATTTGCAACGATTGCCTCAATGTATTGCGAAAAGCGCTGCTCGTCAAGCGCCGCTCGCATATGGCTCATTGGCCCACCCCACGGCCAACCACACGACATGCCTTTCTATCGCCGGCCCGCGAGACGGTCGACCTCAGCGGCCAGGGCGCCCGATCCTCGCCGGGCCACCGACCCGGAACCGCACGGCAGACGTTCATCGGGCGAAGGTATTAGGATCACGCCTCCGATGGCCCGGCTCATCCCAGACACCCACGTGGCACACGCCCGGGGAGGCGCGCGGAATGGTCTCTAGACGCTCGATCGTGGGGACGATCGCCGCCGCCCTGATCGCGACCGCGATCGGGATCGTGCTGAGCTACGTGATCCACTGGTTCCCCGTCCAGGCTTCTACTCAGGCCCATCACACCGACACGCTCTACCACGTGCTCGTGATCGCCTCGGTGCCGATCTTCGTGCTCGTCGTGACCGTCATCCTGTACTCGGTCTGGCAGTTCCGCGTGAAGCCCGGCCAGGAGCTCGAGGACGGCCCGCCGATCCACGGCAACACGCGCCTGGAGGTGATCTGGACGGCGATCCCGGCGATGATCCTGCTCGGGCTCGTCTCCTACTCGTTCGTGGTTCTCCACGAAAACGAAAAGAAGCCGGCGGGCCCGGAGATGGTCGTCAACGTGACCGGACAGCAATTTGCTTGGTCCTATGAATACCCAAGCTCGGCGACCGGCGGCGCACCGTTGAAGACCACTCAGCTGTACGTGCCCGACAACGAGTCGGTCCACTTCGAGATCAAATCGCTTGACGTGATCCACGCCTTTTGGATCCCGGCCTTCAGGCTGCAGATCGACGCGGTGCCAGGCATCACCACGAGCTACCGCGCGACGCCGGACAGGCTCGGTTCCTATCCGGTCGTGTGCAACCTCCTGTGCGGGGTCGGGCACGGACTGATGCGCTCGACCGTCCACGTCGTGACACCGAGCGCGTTCCAAGCCTGGCTGAAGAGCCGGGCGAGCGCCTCCGGCGGCGCGTCAACAGGCCAACCAGGCGCTCCCGCGAGCGCGTCCTGAATGTAAGGTGAGGGGTGCAATGGGGAAGGGCACGCCGCATGAGACATGTGAGAGCAAGCTGATGGACTGGAGGGAGCGCTGATGGCCGCAAAGCTGCGCGCGCCGGGGCTCTATCGCGCGTTCTTCGCGTTCCTGCTCGGGATCGCCTTTGCGGCGGGTTTGACTTGGCTGGTGCGGATGGCCACAGGCCACTCGACCTACCACCACTTCCTCAGCGAGGAACCGATCATGGCGGTGTCGCTGATCACGGCGCCGATCTTCTTCCTCGTCGGCCTCGGCGGCTTCGACTACTGGCTCTACTGGGCCTCCGGGCGCCCGACCCGTCCCGAGGACCACTCGAGCCACGGGGCCCACACCTGGAAGGACTACTTCAGGATCAACACCGACCACAAGGTGATCGGCATCCAGTACACGGTCACCGCTTTCTTCTTCCTGTTCGTCGGCGGCTTGATGGCGATGCTGATGCGCATCCAGCTGGCCCAGCCCGGTGCCGAGTTCGTGAGCGCGAACACCTACAACGGCCTGTTCTCGGTACACGCCTCGCTCTTGATCTTCCTGTTCGTGATCCCCGTGTTCGCGGGCCTTGCCAACTACGTGCTGCCGTTGATGATCGGCGCGCCGGATATGGCCTTCCCGCGCCTGAACGCCCTCTCCTACTGGCTCCTGCCGCTGGCGGGCTTGATGATGCTGCTGAGCTTCGCGGCCCCGGGCGGAGCGTTCGCCGACGGCTGGACTGCATATGCGCCACTGTCGATCGACGCCCCGATCGGCCAGGACTTCTTCTCGGTCGGAGTGCAGCTGGCGGGGGCCTCTTCGATCATGACGGCGCTGAACTTCCTGGTCACGATCATCACGATGCGTGCACCGGGGATGAGCTTCTTCAGGATGCCGTTGCTCGTTTGGGCCAACTTTGCGACCTCCCTGCTGGTCGTGATCGCGACGCCGTTCATCGCCGCCTCGCAGTTCTTCGTGCTGCTCGACCGCGGCTTGGGCTTCAACTTCTTCGACGCCGGCAAAGGCGGGGACGTGCTCATGTACCAGCACGTGTTCTGGTTCTACTCGCACCCGGCCGTCTACATCATGATGCTGCCCGGCTTTGGGATCATCAGCGAAATCATCGCCGTGAAGGCGCGCAAACCGATCTTCGGCTACCGCATGATGGCCTTCTCGCTGCTGGCGATCGTGGGCTTGGGCTTCACGGTATGGGCACACCACATGTTCACCTCGGGCATGGCCGCCTGGATCAGGATCCCGATGGCGATCACGACCGCGATCATCGCCGTGCCCACCGGCATCAAGATCTTCTCTTGGCTTGCGACCCTATGGCGCGGGGTCCTGCATCTGGACACGCCGATGCTGTTCTCGCTCGGCTTCCTGGCGACGTTCACGCTAGGCGGGATCAGCGGCGTGATGCTCGCGATGGTGGCGTTCGACATCCACGTGAGCGCGAGCTACTTCATCGTGGCCCACATCCACTATGTTCTGTTCGGCGGCTCGCTGATGACGATCTTCGCCGGCGTGTACTACTGGTTCCCGAAGATGACCGGGCGCATGTACGACGAGCGCTTGGGCAAGTGGCACTTCTGGAGCACCTTCGTGCTCTTCAACCTTACGTTCGGGCCGATGCACATCCTCGGCTTGCAGGGGATGCCCCGCCGTGTCCCCACCTATGCCGCCAAGTTCGCCGACCTCAACATGTTCATCTCAATCGCTAGCTTTGGGCTCGGGCTGACCACCTTGATCTTCCTCTACAACATGGTCACCAGCTGGCGTGGAGGCCCACGCGCGGTGGCAAATCCGTGGCGGGGACTGACGATCGAGTGGCAGGTGTCCTCGCCTCCGCCCGTGTTCAACTTCGACCGCATCCCCACCGTGGTCGGCAGCCCTTACGAGTATGGCGTGCCCGGCGCGGTGCACGGTACGTTTGCACCCGCCCCGGTCCCTGCGACCGTGGGCGGTGCGTCGCGTGGCTCTGACGTCGTCCACAGGCACACGGAGTAGGGAGGCTTGGCCGGATGAGAGAAGTCCTGGTAGTCGCCAATCGCACCCTCGGCGGGGAGAAGCTGCTCGATACGGTGCGCAAGCGCGCCGCCGCCGGCGAGGTGAGCTTCCGGCTGGTCGTGCCTCAAACCAAGCCGACCGCCGGCCTCGTGATCTACGACGAGGCGGTGCGTGAATCGGCGCAGGTGCGCATCGACCTTGCGATGTCGCTGCTGGCGAGCGAGGGCATCGCGGCAACCGGTGAAGTCGGCGACCCCGACCCGTTCTCGGCCACGATGGACGCGATCGCCCATCGCCGCCCGGACGAGGTGATCGTCTCCACCCATCCAGCGACACAGTCCGGTTGGTTGCGCAGGGATCTGATCGAGCGCATCGAGAGAGCCTCCGGGCTGCCGGTCGAGCACATAGTCGTCGACCTCGCCCAGGAGGGCCTGCCCTTCGGAGTCACGCTCGTCGTCGCGAACAAGACTTCGAGTGGCGAGGAGCTGATCGACCGCCTCACGGCCAAGGCCGCCGGCGAGGCGCGCCATCTGTTCATTGCCGTAGTCCCCCAGCAGGACCGCAGCGGGTCTGCTCACCGTGAGGCGCGCATCCGGCTCGGCGCGATGCTCGAGCGACTCGATGCCGCCGGGCTTGTGAGCGCGGGCATGATCGGCGATCCCGACCCCTATACCGCCGTGATGAATGCGCTGGAGCTCTTTCAGGTCAGCGATCTCGTGATCTCAACCTTGCCAAACGAGCGCTCCGGCTGGCTACGCAGCAACCTGATCGAGCGCGTGCGCCACACTACCTCGGCGCCCGTGGAGCATGTGGTGGTTGACCTCAAGTCCAACGCAACGACCGCGGCCGGCGCCGCCAGCTAGGAGGGATCATGGAGGCCGCCAGCGTCGCCCACGCAGCCGCTCACGACGACCATCATCATGGTCCGCCCGTGGCGCACCGCAGCTCCCGGGTGGAGCCGCAGTTGCTCGGAATGCTGCTTTTCATCATCTCCGAGGTGATGGTCTTCGGCGCGTTCTTCACCGCCTACTTCTTCATCAGGGTCGCCCAGGGCGACGCGTGGCCCGCACCGGGCACGCATCTACCGCTGGAAGTGGCGGGCGTGAACACCGCGATCCTGGTGTCCTCCTCATTCACCTTGCACTGGGCCGAGCAGGCGCTCAAAAAAGGCAACCACTTCGGCCTGAAGGCCGGCATGTTGACGACGTTCCTGCTCGGCTGCGCGTTCCTGTTCATCCAGATCAACGAGTACGCCAACATCGGCTTTGCTCCCCAGGACACGGCGCAGGCCACGGTCTTCTACTCCCTCACCGGCTTGCACGGTGCGCACGTATTCATCGGGCTGGTGCTGCTCTTGATCGTCACGATCAGAGCGTTCCGGGGCCACTACTCGCCCGAGGAGCACCGCGGCGTCGAAGTGCCCGGCATCTACTGGCACTTCGTGGACATCATGTGGATCGTCGTGTACACCACGGTCTACGTGATCTGAGGGACGTGCACGCTGCACACTTCTGCGTCCTCGACCGCTCATGTGCGGAGCACACGGTGCGGTCTGCGTCCTTGAACTGCTTGGTCTACGGCCCTCAGAGGACCTCGTAGAGTTGTGTTGAACCCGCTGCGCAGCGAGGAGGAGGCATTTCGCTTCCTGCTCTACGCGATCGCAGTGATCGCCGCGATCGTCGCCGTAGTCCTGGTCCTGCGCGCGATCCTCTAATCAATACCGGGAATGGACCGGCACATGTGCCGGTCCACCGGCCGCACATGTGCGGCCGGGCCAATGCCGCATGCGGCATTGGCTACTTACTTGACGGTCAGGGTGCCATACATCCCGGCCGCACGGTGACCGGGGGCCTGGCAGAAGAATGTGTAGGTGCCCGGCTTCAGCTTGACGTCGATCGAGGCGGTGCCCTTTGTCACGAATTGGCTGGCTGCCAGCACGGCGCCCGTGGCCGTCGCTCCGCCTGAACCCAGTTCGACTGCGATGTTGTGGGAGACACCCGACATGTTGGGCATCGAGATCGCGACCGGTCCCGCGGTGGCGCTCGCCTTGTTGGATACGTAAGCCAGCTGGCCCGAGGGATCGGCCGGGATCTCGAGCTTGCCCCCCTTCTCCACAGCCGGCTTGCCCGCGCCGGGCGCCTGCACAGCGGTGGCGAGTAGTCCCGTATCCGGTCCCGGCCGGCCGGCCGCCTGAGCGACGTAGGCGGCGATGCTCGAGAGCGTGGCGCCGCTGGCCAGGCCGCTTGGCATAGCCCCGAAGCGGTTGGGGTTTGCTACCTGGCCTTCGACCACCGTTTGGACGGCGCTGCGGCGCAGCCCTTCCGCGAGGCTGGCCCTGAAAGCTTCGTCGAGGTTGGGCCCGACTGTGCCCTTCGTGTTGGCTCGCGCGAGGGTGTGACAGGAACCGCACTTAGCCACAAACTCCTGCTTGCCAACGATCAAGTTGGCGTCTTCGCCGCGCTTGACCCCCCCACAACCGTATACGCCGAACAGTAGGCAGCCGGCGCCAAGCAGCACACCGAAATGGCGCGCGCGCGATCCACGATGACTCGTCCCCATAGACATCAGCGCGGGAACTCTATCCAAAGGGTCGCAGGACGGGCTCCCCGCGCGCAGCCGCGATCACGCCCCGGGCGACCCCCTCCCAAGACCAGCGCTCGCCCACCACCGACACGAGTGCCTCCCGTGTTCGCGCCTTGAGCGCCCGATCGGCCTCGAGCCATGCGATGAGGCGCTCGGCAATCGCTCGCACCGCGTCATCGTCGACCGGGAACGAGAGCCATGCGCCGGCCTCATCGGGGACCTCCTCGTGGAGGGCCTCGCTGACCTCGGCAAGCCCCGAATGGGCCGCGCTCACCGGCAGCACGCCACAGGCAGCGGCCTCGGCGGCCACCATCCCAAACGCCTCGGGAAACGTGCTCGGAACAACCAATGCCTCACACCCCGGCAGCACGTCGGCAAGCTCCTCGTGGTCCAGGCGACCGGTGAACACGACTCGCTCGGCAAGCGCCCGCGCGGCATCGCGGTATGCCTCCTCTTCGCTGCCCGACAACGAGTCAAGGAACGCAAGCAGATGGCGCAGTGGCGGGGACTTCGATGCGCCGCGACGCTCCCGGCCCGCGATTTCCACGGCGCTGAGCGGCTCGCCGAGGCCCCGTACACTCGATTCTCCGCCGAGGTCCCCGGCGCCCGACGACCTGCTGGGTCCACCCTGACTCGACTCGCCAGCCGCCTCCTCCAGATCGCCCTGTGCAAGCCGGGCGAGCAACTCTTCGAGACCCGCCCGGTAGGCGCCGAAGCCCACGACCACGAGCCGTACGCCGGGCACGGCTCCTAGGACCAAAGGCCACGCCGCGAGCAGTAGGTCCACGCCCTTGCTCACGATCAGCTTGCCCACATAGGCAACGAGCATTCCGTTTCCCCTCGAGATCTCCCCCAGTGCCTCGGCCGCGGCCTGGTCATCGCGCGCGAAGGCACTCGATTGCTCCTCGGCCGGCCCAGGCGTGCTGTCGTGCAGTCTCGCGAGCAGCCCTCGCATCGCCGCCTCGGCCTCCGAGGCGCTGTGTGGCGCAAAGCGCTTCACGTCGACGCCCGGCGGCCCGAGACGGGTGCGGCGCCTCACCCGCTCCCCCTCGGTCTCCCCCAGCGCCTGCCACAGGCTCTCAGCGGTGTGCCTCGAGCCGACCAGCACCGCCTGTGCCCGTGCAAGCCCCTCATGAGCAAAGCCCAAGAAGCGCTCCGGTTCGGGCTTGACCGTGTACTCGAGCGCGCTGCCGTGCACCTTCACCGCATATGGCGTCGCGCCGGCGAGAGCGCGCGCCAGGATCACCGGCCCCATCACCAGATGGTTTGCCAAGGCGACATCTGGGTGCACCCGCTCGGCCACCTCGCGCACGGCCTCCACATTGGCCCTCAGGTAGACGTCGATCTCCAAGTCGCTGCACTCGGCGAACGTCTTCGCTTCGGTCCCCTCGTAGCGGTCGTGCACGTACAAGGGCAGCAGGCCACCGATATCGGGGCGGTACGCGGTACAACGCGGCCGATCGCCGGACAAGCCCTGGAGCCTCACTGTCTCGAGCTTGCCACCCTCCCAATCGCCCGCCGCCTCTACGAAGAGATGGCGCTCGGGATGGCGCTCCTGGCAGAGCAGATGCACCTCGTGTCCAAGCCTCACGAGCGCCTCCGCCAGACGCGCGTTGTACACGTTGGAGCCCGTCCCGCTGAGCAGGTAGCCGTGAAAGACGAGGATGCGCATGCGCACGGCAGACTACTCCGGCGTCTTCTACATTTCGGGGTCCTACGCACGCGTGCGCGCGCACGCGTGAGCACCTTTGGGGTAGGAGCTTTGGGGTAGGAGCACGACCGGGGGCCCGCGCGCCTCACGACGCCCGCACGCTCCGCTAAAGTGCCGGGCGTGAGCACCAGTCAGCTCTATCGCCTGCGCACCCCCTCCACCGGCCGCGAGGTCCTGCTCGAGGCCGCTCCCGGCGAGATCTACCGCGATCGCGACACCGGCGAGCCGATGGAGATCGTGGGCAAGCTCTTGCCGCTCGCCCCCGATCCCTCACGCCTGCCCCGGGCCGTCGAGAACCTTCGCTTCTGCCCCTGGTGCGATCAGCTTGCCCAGAAGGACCTCAACGACTGCCCCACCTGCGGCCGGCGCATGGGCCCCCTATGAACCCGGGCACGTGAGCACCGTCGCGCATCGCGGCCCCACTGTCGCGCTTGCGGCAAGCGCCCTGGTCCTCCTCTGCGGCCTTGGACTCGGGGCGTGCGGCGGGAGCAGCGTCTCCGACGTGACCCCCAAGAGCACGCCCGAAATCTACCCGCCGAACGACACGTCGGCGGAAAAGGAAGTGACCGAAACCACCTCCACTTCGACCACCGCGAAGACCTCCACGGCGCCGGCGACCGGCGAAGGGTCCTCGACTACCGGTGGCAGCGAATCGAGCGGCGAAAGCCCCGAAGAAAAATCCGGTTCCTCGGAAAGCGGCGCCGCAGGGGGAACCTCGGCAGGGGAATCCTCGGAAAAAGCCTCAAGCGAAAAAGCCCCTTCTGGAAGCTCGGAAAAACCTTCCTCCGGCGGCAGCGTCGGTTCGAGCGGCGGCGCCAGCGCCCCCTAGGGGGTCGAAATCAAAGTCGCGCTGTAGGTGAGGCGGGCGGTCTGGTAGAGGCAGTAGTACTGCACGCCTGAGCCGACCGTCACATGAGAGGTCTGCGTACCTGTCGTCGTGCACTGGCCCTTGCCCCTGCTCGCCCTCCAAGAGGTGCCCTTGCCGAAGCCGAGCGCCAGGGCCGGCGCCCACGAGGGCACCGTGAGCGCGACGATGTCGCCCTTCTTCACCGGCAGGGTCGTGGCGAGCGGAAACTGGGCGGTCTTGCCGAAATACGGTTCGAGCGCCACCACAGGGCTCTGACCGATCAGCTTGTAGGTCAGTTTGGGGCTCTTTTGGGCCCTCAAGATCGCGATCCCCGCCGATGCGGGACCGCCCTCGTTGGCGTTGAAGAACTTGATCTGTGTCGCGTTGGGCTTGCCCAAGCCGATCGTCCACGCCACGATCGTCCCCGCACGGGGCGCCGACTCGGTGTTGTTGTTCGCTTCGATCTTGACCTGGAAGCCGGTGGTGCGGCTGACCGCGAGGCACGACGGCGTGGGGCAACTAGGGACCGTCGGCGGTGTGGTTTCGGGGATCACGCCGACTTCTGTCAGCGTCGCAAGCGAACCGGCCGGCAAGGCCAGGGCGAGGCCGCA
>DATMPT010000320.1:0-10597 GCA_035567355.1 Solirubrobacteraceae bacterium | reverse complement strand
GCTCGGCAGGCGAGGAGGGCAGCGGCAGGGAGGCGTCCCCCCAGCGCTCCTCCTCGCGGTGCCAGCGCCACGAGCTCACCAGCCCAGAGACGCCCAGCTCAGAGAGGACCGTCTCGACTGCCGCACGGGCGCGGGCGGCCTCTTCTTCGGAGTCGGCGTACAGGAACACATGCCCGTCCTCGTGACTTACCGCGACGTGCTCAGGACTGCGAAAACCCGACGCACCATCGCGCTCGTGTGCCTGCAAGGCCCGCAACAGCTCATGCGCTTGCTCAGGCGACAGCTCGACGCGGATGCGGAAATCGTCGTGCACTGCTCAGCGCTCTGTCGGCTCGGCCATCAGGGTGGGGATGCTAGCGAGCGCGGGGTGGCCGGCCGGCTAGGCCGACTCCTCGCGCAGGGAGCGCTCGGCTGGCTCCTCGGGCGCGGCTTCGGTGACGAGCGTGGGTGTCGTGCCTTTCTCGACGGTGTCGCGCGTGACCACGCACTTCTTCACGTCCCTGCGGGAGGGAAGCTCGAACTGGACCTCGAGCAGGATCTCCTCGATGATCGAGCGCAAGCCGCGCGCGCCGGTTTCGCGCTCCAGGCCCTTCTCGGCGACGGCAAGCAACGAGTCCTCGGCAAACACGAGCTCGATACCGTCGAAGGAGAAGAAGCGCTGAAACTGCTTGACGAGCGCGTTGCGCGGCTCGGTGAGGATCGAGACGAGGTCCTCGCAGGTGAGCTGGTGAACGGCCGACATGACCGGCAAACGACCGATGAACTCGGGGATCAGCCCGTACTCGATCAGGTCCTCAGGCAGGCAGCTCTCGAAGATCTCGCCCGTGTCGCGTTCCTGTTTGGTCTGCATCGAGGCGGCGAAGCCGAGACCGTTGTGGCCGATACGCCGCTCGATCACCTTGTCGAGGTGCGCAAATGCGCCGCCGCAGATGAACAGGATGTTGGTGGTGTCGATCGTCAGGAACTCCTGGTGGGGATGCTTTCGCCCCCCCTGCGGGGGCACCGAAGCGTGGGTGCCCTCGAGGATCTTCAAGAGCGCCTGCTGGACACCCTCGCCGGAGACGTCGCGCGTGATCGACGGGTTGTCGGCCTTGCGCGCGATCTTGTCGACCTCGTCGATGTAGATGATCCCGGTCTCGGCCTTCTTGACGTCGTAGTCGGCGGCCTGGATCAGCTTGAGCAGGATGTTCTCGACGTCCTCGCCTACATAGCCCGCCTCGGTGAGCGCGGTGGCATCGGCGATCGCGAACGGCACGTTGAGGATCCGCGCGAGCGTTTGCGCCAGCAGTGTCTTGCCACAGCCGGTGGGACCGAGCAGGAGGATGTTGGACTTCTGCAGCTCGATGTCGGAGTCCTCGGACTGCATCATCTGCACGCGCTTGTAGTGGTTGTAGACGGCCACCGAGAGGGTGCGCTTGGATGCCTCCTGGCCGACGACGTACTCGTCCAGCACGTCGTAGATGGCGCGTGGCTTGGGCAGGTTCTCCAAGTCGAACGCGGGTGGGGCGGCGAGCTCCTCGTCGATGATCTCGTTGCAGAGATCGATGCACTCGTCGCAGATGTACACGCCGGGACCGGCGATCAGCTTCTTGACCTGGCGCTGGGACTTCCCACAGAAGCTGCAGAGAAGCTGCTCGTTGGAATCGGTTGGTCTTGCCATATGTGCCTCTCTCCTCCTACGACACGACCTGCATACCCAGAGCTAGTGCTCTGAGATAACGCGGTCGATGATGCCGTACTCCTTGGCCTCCTCGGAGCTCATGAAGTAGTCGCGCTCGGTGTCCTTGCTGACCTGCTCGAGCTTCTTGTGGGTGTGCTTGGCGATGATCTCATCGAGACGTTTGCGCACGTCGATGATCTCCTTGGCATGGATCTCGATGTCGGTGGCCTGTCCTTGGAAGCTCGATGAGACCTGGTGGATCAGGATCTTCGCGTTGGGGAGCGCCATGCGCTTGCCCTCGGCGCCCCCGGCGAGCAGTAGGGCTCCCATCGACATCGCGATGCCCACGCAGATGGTCTGCACGTCGGGCTTGATGAACTGCATCGTGTCGTAGATCGCCAGGCCCGCGTACACCGAGCCGCCGGGCGAGTTTATGTAGACCGAGACGTCCTTGGTGGGATCCTCGGACTCGAGGTGAAGCAGCTGGGCGACGATCAGGTTGGCGATCTGGTCGTCGACGGGCGTGCCAAGGAAGATGATCCGCTCGTTGAGCAAGCGGCTGTAGATGTCGAACGCGCGCTCGCCTCGCGAGGTCTGCTCAACCACCATTGGGACAAGTGGGCTCATGGTCCTCGCTTCAGTTTCGCTTTACAGGCCGGATTCCTTCAGAACATATCCCGAGCGGATGGACCTTAGGCTAGCGGTCCGGGGTCCACAGCCGCGCCGCAGCCGCCTCGCCGCCCCCCGCGTCGCCCTGTTCCTCGGAATCGGGCGTCCACAGCTTCTCGCGCGCCTGGGCCTGCTCGAGCGGTATCGGCTTGGCCTCGGCGGCTATCAACTCGACGGCCTGGCGCGTGGCGAGATCCTCGCGGATCGCGTCCAGGCGCCCTGACTGGCTCAGCTCTTCGAGCAGCTTGCGCGGCTCGAGCCCCTCGCGCTCGGCGGTGGGCGCCAGAACCTCGAGCAGATCCTCATCGCTGGGGACGATCCCCTCGGCTGCCACGATCGCCGCGATCACAGCTTCGCGGCGCAAGGACTGCGCCGCCTCGGGCCCCAGCTCGCCGATCAGATCATCCTCCTCGCGCCCAGTGATCTTCAGGTAAGCCTCGCGCGAGATGCCGCGGTGGGAGAGCGTGTGCAGCATCCGGTCCCACATCTCGCGCGACTTGGCCTGCACGAGCGTCTCGGGCGTATCGACGTGTGCGCCGGCGACGGCCGCGTCAAGGGCGGCCTCGCGAAACTCGGCCTCCACGCGCTTGCCGTCGCTCTCGCCCAGGCGTGTGTGGATGTCGGCGGTGAGCTCCTCGACGGAATCGAAGCCCATATCCACGGCGAAGTCCTCATCGACCTCGGGAAGCTGCTTGTGCTTGACCTCCTTGACGGTCACTTCAAAGCAAGCATCCTGACCGGCGAGCTCTTGGGCGGGGTAATCGGCGGGGAACGACAGGTCGATCGTGCGCGTCTCCCCTGCCACCGACCCCTCCAATCCCTCCTCAAAGCCGGGAATCAGGTTGCCCGAGCCGAGTTCCACGAGCTGGTCGCGGCCTTCGCCGCCTTTGAAAGGCTCCCCGTCCACCGAGCCCACGTAATCGACCACGACGAAGTCCCCCGAGGCGGCGTCGCGCTCGACGGTCTCCAAGCGAGCGAGGCGCTCGCGCAAGCCATCGATCTCTTGGCGGATCGCCTCCTCATCGACTGAGATCTCGCGGCGGCCGACCTCCAAGCCCTTGTAATCGCCGAGCTCGGCCGAGGGCAGCACGCCGATCTCGATCGAGAACTCCAAAGCCGCCCCCTTGGGTGGCAGGTCGGCGAGGTCGAGTTGGGGGTCGCCGACGGTCACGATGCCGGCGGTATCGATCGCATCCGAATACCAGTTTCCAAGCGTGTCGCGGACCGCTTCCTCGAGCACGACCTCGCGGCCCACCTTCTGGATGACGAGCGGCGCGGGCACCTTGCCCCGGCGAAAGCCGGGAAGCCTCATTTCACGCCCGAGCTGACGCGCCTTGCGCTCCAGGCGCAGCTCGAGCTCGTTGGGGGGCACTTCGACCTGGACGCGTACGCGCGAGTCAGGGAGCTCCGTGACCGTTGTCTTCAGGGCAGCTGGCACGGGTGCCACGATACCGTGCCGGGGATGCCTGTTCTTGCTCGTCCCATACGTCGCCTCGAGAGTTGGCTGTGGAGCGGGCCGATCGGCCATCTAGTGGGTGGAGGACTCGACTTCGCCGGGGCGCTCCTCCGCTACGCCCGCGCTCGTCGCGTGGGCCGCTGAGAGATCCGCGAGTCAACAGGCATCGCCTCCTCACACCGATACGTACTCCTCAGCCTGCACCCTCACGCACGCACGCGCGACCACCCCTGCTCACACCCACCGCACGCACGACGTCCTCCTGCGCTCGACGCGCGCAGTCTTCGCCTCCCCTTGCACGCCACGAAGTCCTCGCTTACAAACACAAGCGGCCGCACGGCCACCGGACCGCACGGCCGGCTTGCGATTGCCGGTTAGCTAAGCGGCAGCCACCGTGGCGCCGTCGAAGGAGAGCGCCTTGCCGCGCGGCACGACGAGCACCGGCGAGGTGGCATTCTCGATCAGGTTCTCGCTGGCGGCGCTCAGCGACACGCGACCCTCCTCGGCCTCAGGACGCGAACCGACGACCAGCAGGTCGGCGGGCTGCTCGCCCGCGGGGCTGACATCCGCATCGAGCGAGCGAGCGAGCGACTGGGCAGTCGCCTGAGCGCTGCCGTCGCCTACGACTCCAACGCGACGCACTCGATGACCGCTGGTCTCTTGAGCAAAGCCGGCGGGAGCGACCGCAACGGCGCTCGCGCCGCCCTCGAGCAGACGCTGGGCGGAGTTGCCGACCCCGATGTGACCGCGAGCGGTATGGGAATCCGAGCAGAACACGATCATGTCGGCTTCGGTCCGCGCCGCCAGCTTGCCGAGGCCCTCGGGTGTGGAGCGATCGGCGATGACGTGACGAGCCGCGTCACGGCCGAGCAGCTCGGTACCGCGCTCGAGCAGCACTTCGGCCTCGTGCTGAGCGAGGATCTCGCGGCTGGCCTCCTCCTCGGGAGCATGGCGCACGTAGGCAAGCGCCACCTCGGCACCCGCCGCCGCGAACAGCCGTCCGAGTGCCACGGCATCGTCCTCGTTGTTTGTACCGTCGTAAGAAATGATGATGTTGGCGGACATGTTGGCCTTTCTCCTTGTGCCTTTTCGCCTGACTGTGGTTACTTGTCCGGCGCCTCTTGCCGTGATGGCGATCGTCCTGTTTGACACGATCCCGAGCTTGGACTTCGATGTGAGTCCGAGCTTGGTACTTCGCTCACAGGGTTCCACTTACCTGCCATCAGTACCAGTGAAATTCATAATCTGAGCTATAAGAACAACTAATGCTCAATGTCGCGCGACTCCGAGTCCTCGCCGAGGTGGCCAAGCGCGGCTCCTTTTCGGGCGCGGCGGACGCGCTCTCCTATACGCAATCGGCCGTCTCCCAGCAGGTCGCCACGCTCGAGGCCGAAACGGGGATGACCTTGCTCGAGCGCCACCCACGCGGAGTGCGCGTGACGCCGGCGGGCCAGGCACTTGTGGAGCACACCGAAGGGATCCTGGCACGCCTGGAGGCGGCTGAGGCCGAGCTCTCGGCGATCGCCGGCCTGCGCGCCGGACGGCTGCGGATGGCCTCGTTTCCCACGGCTGGGGCTACCCTGATGCCGCTTGCGGTCGCGACCTTTCGCGCCAGCTACCCCGAGGTCGAGCTGACCTTGGCCGAGGGCGAGCCAGAGGAGATCGCCCCACGCCTGCGGGCCGGCGAGTTCGATCTCGCGCTGTTGTTCGAGTTCGACGAGCCCGAGCGGGAGATGGACGGCCTGGAGCGGGTCGAGCTGTTGACAGACCCCATGTACCTGGCGCTGCCCCGCGAGCATCCGCTGGCGCAGAAGAACGGCCTGCGCTTGGCCGATCTGCATGGCGAGGCATGGGTACAGACCTCACGCGAAAGCCCGTGCGCGCGCCATGTGGTGCGCTCTTGCCATGCCGCCGGCTTTGAGCCCAACGTGGCCTTCGAGAGCGACGACTACCAGACCGTCCAGGGCCTGGTGGCCGCCGGCGTCGGTGTCGCCCTGATCCCTGAGCTCGCGTTCTTTGATCGCCCACCCACCCGCGAGGACATTGCGATTCGTGCGCTGGCCCCCAGCCCGCCCGTTCGTCAGGTGATCGCCGCCGCTCCGACCGACGCGCGTCTGAGCCCCGCAACGCCGGCGATGCTCTCAATTCTCGAGGACGCGGCCGCGCGCTATGAGGCCCAGGGAAAGGGCACCGTCCCGAGCGTCTGAACCTCGGGCTCGAGCTCGACGCCGAAGCGCTCGAGCACCAACCGCCTCCCCTGCGCCATCAGCGCGACTACATCGGCCGTGGTGGCCGTGCCCGTATTCTCGATGAAGTTGGCGTGCTTGGGAGCAAAGCGCGCTCCTCCCACCGTCAGGCCGTTGCAGCCGGCCTGACTGAGCAGCAGCCCCGCGCTACGTCCGCCCGCCAGGGGGTCTTCCTGTGGATTCTTGAACGTGGAGCCGAACGTCTTGATCCCCTGGGGCTGGGCCTCGTGGCGGGCGGCGCGCATCCGCGCCAGCGAAGCCTTGACCGTGCCCACCTCGGCTGCGACGAGCAGAAACGAAGCACGCGCAACGATTTCTCCGTCGGCCAGATCGGAGTGGCGATAGCCGAGCCCCAACTGTGCCGGGGGGCGGCGCTCGATTCCCTCGGCGCAAACCACTTCCGCCCACTCCAGCGTGTCGGCCAGCCTCCCGCCGTAGGCGTTTGCGTTCATCCTGACCGCGCCTCCGACGCTGCCCGGGATGTTGACGGCAAACTCGATCCCCGACAGGCCCGCCTGAGCCGCGCGGGCGGCAACCGAGGGCAGGCGAGCCCCCCCGCCACACACCATGCGCAAACCCTGGTGCTGAATCAACGCCAGCTTACGATCGAGCTTGATCACCAGTCCAGCCACGCCCTCGTCGGCGATCAGCAGGTTTGAGCCGGATCCCACAACGGCGACCGGGGCCTGGACCGCCCTGGCCCAGACGAGTAGCTCGCGCAGCTGGGCGTTGCTTGCGGCGCGAGCGAAATACTCGGCCTCACCGCCGGTCCGGATCGTGGCCATGCGCTGCAGCGGGAAACCCCGCTGCACGATCGACGGTGCGGTGTCGGGCGAATTTCTAGACACCGTCGCCCCTAACCAGCCGTTGTCCGAGCAGATCGACGTCGCCGGCTCCCATCACAACGCACAGATCGTCGGGCTGGAGCAGCTCCCCCAGCGCCACCTCGGCCTCGTCGAAGCTGGCCGTCCACAGCACCGGGCGCCCGCCCGCCCGCGCCTGGACGGAGCGCACGAGCGTGAGCCCACTCACGCCCGGATGATCCTCGGCGCGCTCGCGCGCGGGGTATACGTCGAGCAGGACGACCACATCGGCGCCCGCAAGCGCCGCGCCAAATCCCTCGGCAAGCAGCTCGGTACGCGAATAGAGGTGCGGTTGAAAGACAGCGACCAGCCGCTTCGGCTCCAGCGTGCGAGCCGCGGCCAAGGTAGCCGCGACCTCCGTCGGGTGATGGGCGTAGTCGTCATAGACCTGGGCTCCGCCTACGGTCCTACCAAGCAACTGGAAGCGTCTGCCCGCGCCGCCGAAGCCGGCAAGGCCCGCGACCGCCGGTTGCTCCCCGGCGCCCGCCAGCGCCGCGGCCTCTAGCGCAGCGACAGCATCGAGCGCGTTGTGAGCACCCGGCACCGCCAGCCTCACCTCGTGACCACGCCACGCAAAGACCGAGCCCCCCTCGCGCGGACGCGATTCGGCGAGATCGTAGAAAACGGCCGGGCCCGCGCGCAATTCGCGCAACTCGGGCCGGTCCCAGATCACCGCCCGCGGAGCGCCCGCAAGGAATTCGCGAAACGCCTCGCGCAACTCGTCAAGCGAAGCGAAACTAGCGTGGTGGTCGAGCTCGACGTTGGTGAGCACCGCGACCTCGACGTGCAAGCTGAGCATCGAGCGGTCGGACTCATCGGCCTCCACAACGAGCCACTCGCCGGAACTCCAGCGCGAGTTCTCGAGGCCCGCCCCCACCGAGCTGCCGACCAGCCAGCCAGGATCAAGCCCGGCCGCGCGCAGGATGTGGACGAGCATCGAGCAGGTCGTCGTCTTGCCGTGCGCCCCGGCCACAGCAATCGTGCGGCGCAACGAGCTGAGCTCGGCGAGCAGCTGCGCACGGGAACGATCGGCCAGGCCTCGCTCGCGGGCCGCCCGACGCTCGGGATTCTCAGCGGAGACCGCGCTCGAGTGGATGAGCTCGACGTCCTTGCCGGCGGGCAAGTTTCTGGCGCCATGACCGATGCGCGGGTCGAGCACGCCCTCCTCGCGCAATCGCTCCAGATACGGAGTCGATACCTTGTCCGAGCCGGACACGGTTGCGCCAAGCGCGTGGGCGGCGCGCGCATATCCGCTCATGCCCGCCCCGCCGACGCCGACGAAGTGCATGCGCCGTCCGGTCCACGGCTTCGCGCTCATCGCGCGGCCGCCCGCAACAGCTCGCCGGCGATCTCCCTCGCCGCGTCGGGACGAGCCAAGCGCCGCGAAGCGCTTGCCATCGCCGCCATACGCGCCGGATTGGCCAGTAGCGCGGCGACCTCGCGTGCAAGGCCCGCGGCGGTCAGCTTGGCGTCCTCGATCACGATCGCGGCGCCGGCCTCGGACATCCAGCGCGCATTGGTGCTCTGGTGGTCGGCTGAGGCATGCGGATAGGGGATGAGAATCGCAGGGAGTCCGTACGCGGCCAGCTCGAAGACCGAGCCGCCCGCACGCGCCACGACGAGGTCGCTGGCAAGGAGCGCTTCTGTGAAGGCACCGATGTCGAGGTACTCGCGCAGGTCATAGCCCACCGGCAATGGGTGGCCAGAGAGATGTGGATAGTCGCGACGTCCACACACGTGCAGCACGTGAAAGGCCCCGGAGGTAAATGCGCCGAGCGCGGCTTCGTTTACGCTACGCGCCCCAAGCGAGCCGCCGAAGACGAGCACGCACAGCTCACCCGGCCCGATCCCAAAGCGCTCGCGCGCTCCCGCCCGGTCGGCCGTGTGGGACGGGATCGGACGACCCGTGAGGCGGTAGCGCGGCGCCTGGCGCCCTGCGATCGGAAACGACAGGCAGACCGTTCGGGCAAACCGGGCAAGCGCGCGGTTGGTGAGCCCGAGATGGCTGTCGGCCTCACTCAGCACGAGCGGGATGCGTCGCGAGAGTGCGGCCAAGCCGACCGGCCCCGCGACATAGCCGCCTCCCCCCATCACCGCGTGCGGTTCGAGGTCGCCCAGCAGCGAGCGTGCGCGCAGCGTGGCGCGCAGCGCACGCGCGAGCCCGCGCGCGGCGCGCAAGGGATTCTCGCGGGAGAGACCTTCGACGGAGATCGTTCGCAAGGGGTAGCCCGCGGCGGGCACGAGCTGTGCCTCGGCGCGCTCGCCGCCGATGAACGTGACCTCGGCGCCCTCAGCGCGCAGCGCGTCGGCCACCGCGAGCGCCGGAATCACGTGTCCGGCCGTCCCTCCGGCGGCTATCGCGATCCGTCTCAGAGCTTCGCTCACGGCCCCATCGTGCCTGTTCGCGCGCCCGCGCGTCGGCCGCGCGTCGCCTGGGCTCCGGCACACCGCGCTTTGTGCCGGCGGATGACTGGGTTTGCGAGCGTCTTCGCTGCCATGGCGCCACCGCGCGTACATGCACGCTACCGCCGGCCGCCACGTTCAACAGCAGGCCCATCGCCGCGAGCGTGACGATCAAGCTGCTCGACCCGTAGGAGACGAGCGGCAGCGGCACACCCGTGAGCGGGGCGAGCCCCAGCACGGCGAACACGTTCAGCAGCGCCTGGGAGACGATCAAGGAGGTTGTGCCGACCGCAATCAGGGCGCTATGCAAGCTGCGCGCGGCCTTCGCGGCGCGCAGTCCCGCGTAGGCGATCATGCCGTACAAGGACAGCAGCGCAAACATCCCCGCGACGCCCAGCTCCTCTCCGATCACAGCCAGGATGAAGTCGGTGTGGGCCTCGGGGAGGTAGAAGATCTTCTGCACCGACTGGCCCGGACCGACGCCGAACAGGCCACCTGAGCCAATCGCGATCTGTCCTTGCACCGCCTGAAAGCCACTGCCCGAGGCGTGCGCCCACGGGTCCACGAATGAGGTCAGTCGCGCGCGCGCGTAAGGGCGAGCGATCGCATATACGGCCACGACCGCAAGCGCCGAGCCGGCGATGACCGCCAGGTTGCGTGCCGGAATACCGGCCGCCACGAGCAAGGCGCAGGTCGTAAAGGCGATCACCATCGCGGTACCGAGATCGGGCTGGGTGGCGACCAACAGGCAGGCGGAGCCGGCCACCGCGAGCAGCGGTTTGAACAGCTCGCGCAGATCGTGTACGCGTTGTGGGCGACGTGCAAGCAGAGCGGCGCTATAGAGCACCAGCGCAAGCTTGAGCAGCTCAGACGGCTGGAACTGGAGCGGGCCGCTGCCGATCCAGCGACGCGCGCCGTTGACGCTGACCCCCACATGGGGAATGTGGACCGCGAGCACCAGCGCAAAGGACACGGCCAGCATCGGTCCGAGGAGGCTCTGCACGCGGGCGATCCCGTCCCGGGCAAGCAGGTGCATCACGATCAGGCCAAGCGCGCCGTAGGCGACGAACTTGATGAGATAGCCGCTCCCGCTGCCTTGACCTTGGAGCAAGGTACTGGCCGAGGAGGAGCTGTAGACCATGACCGCACCGAACGCGAGCAGGCAGAATGTGGCGGTCAGCAGGATGCGGTACTCGAGCGTCTGTGCTGACGCCGTGCGCACGCGGGAGGAGCCCTTGACCCGCGACTTGCCGGCTGCCGAGGACTGTGTCGCTGGGGACATCGGGGCTCACTTCGACAC
>DATMPT010000319.1:0-4531 GCA_035567355.1 Solirubrobacteraceae bacterium | reverse complement strand
CTGTACGAACAAATGAGAGCGCTGGAAGTCGCGTTGCGCGCCCGGGGCGTCGTTGGCCGATAATCAGCGCCGATGCCTTGGAGGAGAAGTCGCCGCTTGCTCGCCCTGGCGCTGCTACCCGCAGTGGCGCTACCCGCAGTGGCGGTACTCCTGTGCGGTTGTGGCACCGCGCACCCCCCGCCCATCGAAACCAAAGCGCTCGCCGAAGCGCAGACGTTCCCCTACTTTCGTCTCTACTGGACGGGCCCGAGCTTCATTGGCAAGCCGCTCGCGGCGGTCGACGGGCTGAAGAGCTACAGCGCCGGGATCGGCGACAGCGTCTATTACGGCGATTGCGTCAACGGCAAGGGCTTGCTTGGGGGCGGCGGGAGTTGCCTGCTGCCGCTGCAAGTGAGCACCGTGATCTATGGCTTGCACTCCAACAGCGCGCTCGGCCCGCAGCGCAACGCCCTGATCAGAGGCATCCCCGCGACCATCTACGACGAAGAACGCTCGATCGAGCTCTACAGCGGCCGCCTTGCAATCGACATCTTCTCAGACACCCCTGCCCACGCTCTGGCCGCCGCCAGTCAACTGCGGCCCGTGAACGCGCCGGGTAGGGCCAACGAAAGGTTGGCCTCGCCGGCCTACTGTCCGGGCCTATCGGGATCGATTTCTCGAGAGTTGCAAGCAGCCCTGAATGGGCTACCCGGTCGCCCTTGCCAGAAGGCCCGAGCGGCGCTTGCGGCGAGCGAACGGCTCGGGGGCTCATCAGGCTAGCCTCCGGCGGCAGCCTCGGGCGAGGCGCTCACCGGCTCGCCGATCTCACGGCGTAGGCTGAAGAACGCCACCGAGCCGATCAGCGCGGGTAGCCACAAACAGATCGCGCGGTAGGTAACGACCGCTGCCACCACTGCCGAGACCGGACGCACGTGGAAGAGCACCAGCATCCCGATCAAGCCACCTTCAACCGCGACCAAGCCTGCTGGGATCGGGATCGAGTTGGCCATCAACCCGACCAGGTAGGCCATCGCGACAGCCCAGAATGTGGGGGTAGGACCATATGCCAGCAGGCACACGTACAGCACGAGCGTGTCGAACAGCCAGTAGCCAACCGCCCCGAGCACTCGCCGCTCGCGCCGAGAGATCAGCCGCAGGGCGCCGCGTACGCCGTCGCTGATCGCCACGAGCGCGACATGCATTCGCCCGTCGCTCAACCTGCCGCGTGTCGCGAGCTGCCCCGCGAGGGCGGCGACCACGAGCGTGGCCACGATCGTGGCGATCGCAAGCGCGGCCGGCAACAGCGTGAGCAACGCGTCCTGAGAGCCTGGCAGCAGGCCCAGCCACATCGGGATGCCGATCAGGGCCACCGCACCGACATTGACCGCGCTGGTGAGCACGAACAGCAGCACCGAGCGCCTCGCGATGCGCTCGACGGAGACGCCCTTCGTGCGCAACACCCACGCCCCCAAGGCGATCCCGCCGATGCCGCTCACCGAGACGACAGAGTTGACCCCCAGCTCGGAGAGAGCAAGACGCCGGCTGAAGCGCCGCTCCATCTTAAAGACGAGCTCGAACAGGACCACATAGCCTGCGCAGGAGAGCAGCTCGAAGCCGAGGCCGGCCGCGACCCACGCCACGTTGGCGTCGGTGATCTTCTCCCCGGCCGAGCGCAGGCCTGGTACCGCGAGCAACATGGCGATGACCAGCGCGAAGAAGATCGCGAGGCTGATCAGGCCGTTGCGCAAGCGGCGCGATTGCGCGGACATGCTGGCATCGCGATCTTCTCGAATCGCCGCGGGCAAGTCGTGTTCGACGATTCTTCGCATCCTCTTCGGCCTCGTTATTAAGTTTCTGGCGCTACCGTCACCTTAGCCCCCTCCAACGCCCGCCAAATGCCCGGCAGAGGAGCGGCGCAACCCAATGGCAGAGCCAGCGCGCATACTGGTAGTCGACGACGAGCCCGCCGTCCAGCAGGCGCTATCGCGCGCCCTGACGCTCGAACGCTACGAGGTGGCGCTCTCCCGCGACGGCGGCGAAGCCTTGGAGCGCATGAGCGACGGCTCATATGACGCCGTGATCCTCGACGTCTCGATGCCCGTGCTCGACGGCCTGGAAGTGTGCAGGCGCGTACGCGAGAGCGGTGACCGCACGCCTGTGTTGATGTTGACCGCGCGCGAGCAGATCGACGACCGCGTGGCCGGCCTGGACGCCGGCGCCGACGACTATCTGGTCAAGCCTTTCGCCTTGCGCGAGCTGATGGCGCGCGTTCGCGCGCTACTCAGAAGGGCCGATGAGATCGATCAGGAGGAGACGCTCATCTTTGAGGATTTGCGCTTGGACCGACTCGCCCATGAGGCGAAGCGCAGGCAGCGCCCTCTGAACTTGACGCGCACCGAGTTTCTGTTGCTCGAGCTGTTTTTGCGCCACCCCAAGCAAGTGCTCACGCGCTCGATCATCTTCGAGCACGTGTGGGGTTATGACTTCGGCTCGAGCTCCAATTCGCTCGGGGTGTACATGGGCTATCTGCGCCGCAAGACCGAGGCGGGCGGGGAGCCACGCCTGCTACACACCGTGCGCGGCGTGGGATACGTGTTGCGAGAGCGATGAGCTTCCGCCGCCGCATCACGCTCGTCTCAGCCGCAGCGGTCGCCGTCGCGGTGATACTCGCCTCGGCGCTCACCTACCTGCTCGCCTCCCATCAGTTGCGCAAGCAGGTGGACGAACAGCTGCGCTCGCGCTCGGTTGGCTTGCGAGTGCTCGCTCGCGACTCCCCAGGGGCGCTGCTCGAGCGCAACCAGCACTTCTTTAGTGCTCCGCTGCTCACCTTGCAGAACAGCCCGTTCGCCAACCTCTCCCCCCACCCCGACCAAGTGCGCGGCTACCAGCAGCTTGTCGACTCGGCCGGCAAGGTCCTGTTTCGCTCCTCGCCAAACGTCACGCTCCCAGTGACAGCGGCCACGCTGCGACTCGCCGCCAAGGGAGGGAGGCCGTTCTACCGCGACGCGCATACCGGCGACATCCACCTGCGCATCTTGGCCGAGCCGGCGCGCTCGGGCTATGCGCTGGAGCTGGCCCAGCCGCTGACAAATGTCGACCGCCTGCTGGGACGCCTGCGCATTATCCTCGTGCTGCTCGACGCCGGCGGGATCGCACTGGCGGCCTTGCTCGGACGGCTCGTAGCCGGCGCAGCCGTCGCTCCCGTGAAGCGCCTCACGCAGGGTACCGAGCACGTGACCCGCACGCAGGACCTCTCGCTGCGGATCCAGCCTGCCGGTGAGGATGAGATCGGGCGCTTGGCGGTGAGCTTCAACGCGATGCTCGACGCCTTGCAGAGCTCGATGAGCGCACTCGACGCCTCCGTCCATGCCCAGCGCCAGCTCATAGCCGACGCCTCGCACGAGCTGCGCACACCTGTGACGAGCCTGCGTACGAACATCGAAATCCTCAAGCAGGAGCCGAATATGGCGGTAGATGAGCGCCAGCGCATGCTCGAGGACGTAGTCGAGCAGATCGAGGAGCTCACGTTGCTGATGAACGATCTGATCGAGCTCGGCCGCGGTGAGCAGCCGCGCGGAGGCAGCGAGGACGTGCGCCTCGACCTTGTCGTGGAAGAGGCCGTGGAGCGCGCTCGCCGCCATTCACCCGAAACTCCCTTCTGCGTCGAGATCGACGAGGTTGTCCTCACCGGTGAGCCGGTACGACTCGAGCGGGCAATCAACAACCTGATCGATAACGCGGTCAACTACAGCCCAAGTACCCAGTCGGTCGAGATCGCGTTGCATGGGCAAGAGCTGACGGTTCGAGACCATGGGCCGGGCATCTCGGCGGCCGACCTACCCCATGTGTTCGACCGCTTCTATCGCGGTGCCGAGGCACGCGGGCGCCCGGGCTCGGGGCTCGGCCTGGCAATCGTGCGCCAGGTTGCCGAACAGCACGGCGGTAACGTCAGCGCCCAACTGGCTCCAGGAGGGGGCACTCTGATGTGTCTGCACCTTCCTGGCGTCGAGCCGGTGACGCCGCTCTCCTCTCTGGATGCTGCACTCCACGCGGCGGGTTAGATGTGCCTCTGGAATAGGCTCGCGCCTCCGCCCGAAAGCCGGCGGGAGTCAGTCCATAGCGTTGCCGAAACACTTTGGCGAAATGCGGCGCCTGGCGAAAACCCACCAGTCTTGCGACGTCGCGTACCGGGATCGCAGGCTGCTCGACCAGTAGCTGAGCGGCCACGTTCAGGCGACGGGTGAGCAATTCCTCACGGAAGGTGACTTCGCCGAATTGAGCGTAGACGCGCGTGAGCTGACGCGGCGAGCTGGCGAGCGCCCTGGCAACCTCCTGGAGCGTCAAAGGACTCCGGTAGTGACGGGCTATGACCACGCGGGCAAGCAGATAAAGGCGACGACGCTGCTCGATCGTGGAGGTGCGCATACCTCCTTATCCGACGGTCACCCCTTCGAAGGACTACTCCTCCCCGATCTCGAGCACCGCCAGAAAAGCCTCCTGGGGCACCTCGACGCGCCCGACCTGCTTCATGCGCTTCTTGCCTTCCTTCTGC
>DATMPT010000318.1:0-4523 GCA_035567355.1 Solirubrobacteraceae bacterium | reverse complement strand
CCGACCGGGCCTCGGCCGCGGCCTTGCGCGCCAGGGCCGCGCACTGCTCGATCAGCTCATCCAAAGCCTCCCGGTCGAGCCGGTCGGTGCGCACGCAGTCGAGCTCGAGGCCGCTGTCGGCGGCCAGCACCCCGCGCGCCTTGATCTCCCTACCGGTAAGTGGCTGGTAGAAGCCACCGGCCGGTTCGAGGCCGAGCAGTTGCTGCACGGCGCGCATGTAGAGCGCGATCTGAAAGGCACCGTCTGAGACCCACCTGGCCCCCGCCGGCGCCAAGCGCCCCTTGTAGTCGTAGACGATCGCCTGCTCCCCACCCACGTCAACGCGATCGATGCGCCCGCGCAAGCTGACCCCGTCGCCAAGATCCAAGGGCCCAAGGCCATCCTCGTCAAAGCCGAACTCGAGCTCCAGATGAGTGGGCTCCAAGGGGCTTGCCTGCTCGGCCGCGTATTCCAGGTAGCGCTCCAGATCCACCGCCAAGCGCCGGCGTGCACCCGGCACGCGCTCGGGTGCCGCCGAGAGCGGGTAGAGCGGTTCATGCTCGACCAGGGCCTCGCGCAGGAGCCGCTTGGCAAGGCCGAGGCTCGCGGGGGTCAGCCGCGCGGAGCCGGTGCGCTCGCGCATGCCCTCGAAGGCGCTCTTCAAGGCCGCGTGAGCCAGGCCGCCGCGCGCAATCGGCTCCGGGCGCGGGTCTATCTCCTCCGCTCTCAGGACACGCTCCACGAACCACTTGACCGGACAGCTGGTCCAAGCCTCGAGCGATGAGGCAGACCACCGCGCGCGCGCGCGCAGTTCGGCGAGCACACGCTCGTCGCCGAGGGCCTGGATCGGGCCTGGCCGCACGCCGTGCGAGCCCATGCCCGCCGGCTTGACACCGTCCGGCCCGCGATCGTCCACGCCTGCGCTCACTGCGGCTACGCCACCCGGTCCACCGCCGGTTGCACGGACGGTCGCACGGACGGCAGCCTGCTCCGGTGCGGCGCGTACCCGCGCGGCCATCGACCCCGCCGGCCGGCCGGGCCCCGGCCAATTCACAGCGCCGGCAAAGCGTCTGCCCGTGCGCTCGGCGAGCGTGGTCGAGAACAGGTCGCAGACGTCGTCCACGAACAGGGAGCGGGCGAGCGGGGTGCCGTCTTCGTCGGCGCTGTGCCAGCTCAGCGTGAGACGCTCGCGAGGGCGCGAGCAGAGCGCGTAGAGCAGGTAGCGCTCGGCGGCGAGCACGTCGGGCTCGCCGCGCAAGACCAGGCCGGTGGCGGCGGCAAGCCCGCGCCGGTCCTCATCGGCGAACAGCGGACGAGGCGTGGATGGGGCCGGAAATATGCCTTCCCCGAGCCCGCACGCGAACACCATGCGCACACGGCGTGCCCTCAACGACAGCGGATCGACAATCTCCACCCGGCCCTCCCGAGGGCGGCCGGGGTGGACGGGCACCGAGAGCTCGAGCAGCTCCAAGACCTCGATCAAGTCAGACGGCGTCGGCGCCAGCTCGGGCACCGAGCGGGCGAGCTCGCGCAGCTCCTCGAGCACGCGACGGGCGCCCACCAAAGCGTGCGCCTCGTCCAGCTCATAGTCCTCGAGCACCGCCGCCGCGGCGGTCCGTGGAGCGCTGAAGAGTCGCCCGAGCTCAGCCGCGAGCACGTCGGCCAGGACGACCAAGCCCTGCTTGGCGGCCTCGGACAGGCGATCCAGGCGATCCAAGGGCCAGCGCTCGGCCTCCCAAAGCGAGCGGGCGCGGGCCGCGTCCAAAGCACCCTGCCTGCGGGCGCTCCGCTCCAGGCGGTCGGCCAAGTCGGGGCGCTCGAGCACGCCCGGCGCGCGCAGCCACGCAAGCAGGTCGCCGAGCTCGCCGCCGCCGAGCGCACAGCGCAGCATGCCAAGCAAACCGCGGCCGACGGCGGTGCGGGCGAACATGACGTGGGTTCGCAAGCCATAGGGAATGTCGAAGTCGACGAAGACCTCGCCGATCAAGGCTGCGATCGCCGCGGGTGAGCGATGCGCGATCGCGATCTCATCGGCCTGAACCCCTTCGTCCAGGAGTGCCCGTACCTCGCCCGCAACGAGCTCCAGCTCGGCGCGTGGGCTACCACCCTCGAGCAACCTGACCGCATCGCCGTGATCTACCCGCGTGGGAAGGCCGGCCAACAGCGAGCGCTCGAGATGGTGGAGAGCCTCGCGCGCCGGCTGGGCGTAGTAGTCGGCACGCGCCGCCAGCTCCGTGTGGGTGTCAGCCAGCGGGCGCAGGCGCTGAAAGGTGGTGGCCCGGCCGGCGAACACGACTCGGCCGGGCTCGCACGGCAGGGACACGGTGACGCGTGCCTCGACGATCCCACCGAGCGTTTCGATCGTGTCGAGCTGCAACTCTGTGAAGTCATCGAACCCATACAGGGCCACCGGCGTGGCGCGCCACAAGGCCGGCCTGCGACGCAGGGCGTCCAGGGCACTCGTAACACGCAACTCGCGGTCGGCACGCCGCATCCGCGTAAGCGTGGACTGGTAGCGCTCGAGCGCGTCGCATATCCATTCAAGCGTGGTCGGCTGACCGCCACTCCCCCACGCCCGCAACGCGCCCCGTAGGCGCGCCGGCGTGACGCGTTGGGTCTCCAGGTCCGCCACCAGCGCGGCCAGCTCGCTCGCGGTGCCGGGGCGCACCCCGGCGATCCGGGCGAGCAGGCGCTCCCGCGCGAGCGCGCTCAGCGGCGCGATCGACTCCCCAGCACGCACCAGCACCTCCCCCAACAGGCCCTCGAAACGCTCGACCCGCACACCCAAGGCGAGCCCTCCCTCGGCTAGCTCGCGCCGGTAGCGCGCCTGGTCGGCCTCGGTGGGCACGACCAGGAGCGGATGCTCCCAGTGTGCTGCGTGTGCCCTGATCGCCTCCAGCACGAGGCGAGCCTTGCCGGCGTTGGCCGGTCCGGTGAGGAGAGCGATGGGCACACTCCCCATCCTGGCGCACCGGCCCGACGGCCCCTACGCCGCGCTTGCGGTCACCGTCTCCTCGTTGCCGGCGCCCTCGGACTCGGCCTCAGGTGGCTTGGCTCCCTCGCGGGCCCAGGCCTCGTTGAACTCCACGCGCCACTTACCCTCTTCGTCTTGGGAGAGGGCGAGGTGCGCACGGAAAGAGCGCCCTGAGCGCGCCTTGAAGCCGGTGACCGCCTTGGAGGTGTGCCCTGAACGGATCAGCTCCCTGGCGATCGCCACAGACAGCTGCTTGCCCGACTTGCCCTTCCAGATCACAAAGCCGCAGCCTGGATCGTCGCGCGCCCAGCAGGAATAGCCCTTGCGGTTCTCTTTGATGTCGTGCCCACAGATCGGGCACGGGCCGAGATTGGCGCGCGGGATGCGCACATCCTTGAGTTTCTCGTCGAGCTCTTTGACCGTCATCTCGGCAAAGCCCGCGATGTCGCTCATGAACCTCTTGCGCGAGTCCTCGCCTCGCTCGATCTTGTCCAGGCGGTGCTCCCATTGGCCGGTCATGTCCGGCGAGGTGAGCGCGTGCTCGCCGAGCAGCCTGATGACGTTGAGACCCTTGTCCGTAGCCACGAGGGAACGGGCCTCGCGTTCGATGTAGCCGACCTGGATCAGGCGCTCGATGATCGCGGCGCGCGTCGCTGGGGTACCGATGCCGGACTCCTTCATCGCCTCGCGCGTCTCCTCGTCGTCGACGAGCTTGCCGGCCGTCTCCATCGCGCCGAGCAGAGACGCGTCGCTGTAGCGTCGCGGCGGCTTGGTTTCCTTGCGCTCGCTCGCGATCTCCAAGGTTTGCACCTGCTCGCCCTGCTCCAGCTTGGGCAGCTGCTGGTCGCTGCCCTCATCTTCCTCGGCGGCGGACTTCGCCTCGGAGGGCATCTGCCCGTAGACACCGCGCCAGCCGGGCACGAGCAGAAGCTTGCCGTGCGTGCGAAAGACGCACCCGCCGGCGTCGCCGCCGGCAGGCAGGACTGTGGTCTCCACGCGCGTGTTCTCGAACACCGCCTCGGGATGAAATACCGCCAGGAAACGGCGTACGACCATGTCGTAGACGCGTTTGTCGTCGTCCCCCATGCGGTCCACCGCGTGCTCGGCCCTGGTCGGGATGATCGCGTGGTGGTCTGTGACCTTCTCGTTGTTGACCACACGAGCGAGCGGGAGCACATCGAGACCGGCGACGTGGGCGGCCGCCTTGGCGTACTCCTTGCGGGAGCCCACGAGCTCGGCGGTGGGCTTGATCTCCTCGACCATGTCGGTCGTCAGGTAGCGCGAGTTGGTGCGGGGGTAGGTGAGGGCCTTGTGCTCCTCGTACAACCTCTGCGCCGCGGCGAGCGTGCGTCGCGCGGAGAAGCCGTAGCGCGTATTGGCATCGCGCTGAAGGCTCGTGAGGTCATACAGCATGGGTGCACGCTCGCGCTGCTCCTTCTTATCGAGCTTGGTGATCGTGCCCTGCTTGCCCTGGCATGCCTCGACGATCGCAAGCGCCTCCGCCTCGCTGGCAAGGCGCGGCTTGGCGCCCATGTGGAAGCGCCCTTCATAGACGCGCGCGCGAGTCCCC
>DATMPT010000317.1:0-10853 GCA_035567355.1 Solirubrobacteraceae bacterium | reverse complement strand
ACTCGTTCGCCGCCACGACCTTCGGGTTGAGGAACAGCGCTTTGCGGTAATACTCGATGAAGCCCACTCCCGCGAACAGGACGGCGACGCACACCGCCGCGCCAAGGCACACGAGCAGCAGCTCCCGCGTCCACGGCGCCTCACGCAACAGCACGTACAGCAGCCCAAACGGGATATAGAAGAACAAGAGGTTCTCGGCGCCCTTGCCCGGGTCGGCCGAGTAGGCGATCTGCAACGTGTACAGAGCGACCGAGAGCCCCAACAGCCAGTCGAGCGCCATCGGCGGACGGCCCGAGCTGTAGCCGCCTTCACGACCCACCATGCGAGGCAGCAGATGGGCGAGCACGCCCGCCGCGACCACCGCATACAGCGGCAGCAGGAGGTTCACCGTGCGCCCGTCCGCGGAGATGGGCAACCTGAACGGCAGCGCCACCACGGCAAGCAGCGGAAACGCCCGCGGATCGCGGCGCATCAGGAGCGCCAAGCCGGCGATCAAGGCCAGCGCTCCCACCGCCGCCGCCGCAAGCGTGGGTGCGCTGGGCAGGCTTGTCGCGATCACGCTCCCACCAGCTTGAATGTGCGCGGCAGGGGCACCGAGCGGTCTTCTTTGCGCAGACTCAACCGCACCGTGTATTCGCCCGGAGCGGCGACGGGACCGCGATTGATGGGCAGCAGCGTCGTATAACCGTCGGCCCGCCGCAACACCCCATACCCATTCGCCGTGCCGCTATGCCCGTTCCAGCGCAGCGAGACGGTTTTGTAGCGCCCCACCGGTAGTTCGCGCACGAGCATCGCCACGACCTTTTCCGAGGAACTCTCGATCGTCACCGTCACCGAGTCGGCTTTGGAGAGCTTGAACGCGATGTGCTCTTCCTTCGATTCGCCGCTGGATGCCGGCTCGATCACGCGGGTCAGCTTGTATGACGCCACCAGCGGCGGCGTGTGCTTGAGGCGCTGGGTCAGAAGCAGCGCTGCAAAGCAAGCGATCACGAGCAGCGCGAACACCCCGCGCGCCAGCCGCTCGCTATTCAAGCGTCGCCGTCCCGGGCGAAGCGCTCGACCGTGTCCGAGCGCAATCCCAAGCGCAGCGTCTCCAGCGAGAGGACGTCCTCGGGGGCGATGTTGCCGAGGTTGCACTCGCTGCCGAAACGGTGCAACAGCCACACCTGCTGCTCGCGGCGCGGCGCCTCGAAGATCAGCTTGTCCGCATCGATCGCGTGCACGATCTCGTCGATGAGGCCCGTGCGCACCTCACCGTCGGCGCGGTAGATGCCGGCTGTGCCCGACTCCCTCGCCTCGGCGATCACCTTCCACGCGCCCGCCTCCAAGTCGCGTTCGATCTGCTCCACCCACACGTACGGGGCCATGATGAAGTCGGCGTCCTTGCTGCCAACCTCGGAGAGCACCGTGAAGTCGCAGGCGAGCGTGCGGATCAAGTGAGACTTGACCTCGGGCTCCAAGGCAATCGTACCGTCGGAGATCTCTACATGGCGCAGGCCGAGCTCTCCCAACCAAGCGATCAGGCCCTCGACGCGGCCTTGCTTGATCGCGACCTCGGTGAGCGTCCCGCCGAGCACCACCGGAATCCCGTGCTCGGCGTAGCGCTCCAGCTTGGGCTTCAAGTTGGCGGTCACCAAGGCCGTCCCCCAGCCGAGCTTGACGATGTCCACGCTGTCGCCCACCGTCTCCATCAGGCCGTCCACCTCGGCCACCGATAGGCCGCAGTCGATCACGTGCGTTATGCCCCGCTCGCGCGGCTTGGCCGAGCGCACCGGCACATCCAGGAAGCCGGCTGTTCCCCGGTCTGAGCCCATCTCCCGAGAGCGCCTAGCCACTCACTGGCCGGGGGCGCTTTCTCCGGTAGCGCCCCCCGAGCCGCCGGCACCCGCGCCGGCCGCCGGTTCGCCGTTGCTCTGCGCTCCGCCCCCACCAAGCTGCGAAGCCTGGTCGGCACCTGCAAGCACCACCACGCTCGCCGATCCCGCGAGCGAGGCTATCGTCGATTCGACCGCCTGCACTTGAGTCACGTTGAGGGCCTTTGCCACCGCCTTGGCATCGGCGCGGTGACCCTTGGTGTACTCGACCACCGTCGCCGCGTGGGTCCCCGGGGGCACGCCCGCCGAGGCAGTGGCGAGTGTGTAGCCCCCCTGTTGCAGGTCAGACGCAAGGTGGTGCGCGAGACCGGGCGTGCTCGTCCCGTTGAGCACGACGACCGCGGTTTCGGATGGGTTGGAGGCTGCCGCACTCGGGGTTTTGTGCGAGCTCGTGGCAGGCGCTTCGCTCAAAGCAGAGGAACTCTGGGTCGCGGTGGGTTTGGCACTGCCACCACCTTTCAAGGCTGTGACCGCAAACACGATCGCCAGCACCCCGGCGATCACCCCGCCTGCGATCAGCGCCGTTGCACGGCGCGGCGAGCGCTCCGGCTTGAAGTACTTCGGGCCGCTTGCGCCCGGCGCACCAGGTCCTCGCGCCGCGACGCGGGCGCCGGCGCTCGTGGCAGGCACACTCGCGCGTTCGCGCGCCTGCGCGGGCGAGCGGGGGGCAGGCGCGCTCACTGCACGTGAAGGGATGCCGCGGGCAGCAGCGACCGGTGCGGGCGGGCGCGAGGCGGGCTTGGCGGACACTCCAGCTGTCTCGCCGGCGAGAGGAGCCGCCGTGGAGGAGGCCCCAGCCGGCACAGCCGGCCCGGGCACACCCGCCGGAGGGGCGGGCGCCGCGGGGGAAGGAGGCAAGGGTGCCCGAGGCGATGCATTGGCGGCGCGGGCGGCCGCCGTCGCGGGCGCGGATCCGGCGGATTGCTCTGCGCCACCTGCCTCCTCCGATTGTGCCGACAGGGTGGGCGGCTGGGCAGATGACGCGTTCGGCGGCGCCGTCTGAGCGACCGGCTGAGCAGGCGCGGCAGGTGGCCCCGACGGCTGGACGTCCAGCGTCCCTACACCGGACTTCTCGGGCGGGGGAGTCGACGAGGCGGGACCGGCGGAAGCGTTTGCGCTGGACTCCGCCGGCCGGTGTGGGCTGGCGGCGGCCGGTGCACCCGGCGGGACGGCGGGAAGCGGCGAATTTGACCCCGCGGGCGCAGGGGGCGCCTCGCCGGCTGGCACGGCGGGCGTCGAACCCGGAGCGCCAGGCGCCGCCGGGCCGGGCACCACAGCCGCCACGGTGGCGTTTACCGCCGTTGACACCGGTGCGCTCACGAGCGGCGTCTTGCGCGGTATGACCCGTGCCCCTGCGACCGGCGCCGGCGGTGCTCCCGCGCCGCGCACGCGGGCGGCGGCATCGGCGCTCACGCGCTGCTCCATTTCGGCGGCACGCTCGGGGGCGCGTCCGGCCCACTCGCGCAGACGCTTGATCTCGCGTGCTTGGGAGAACACGAGCAAGGACAGGATTGCGATACCCAAGAGCGCCGCGAACGCGGCAATGGCTCCCACCTCCGTTACGGAGCTCGAGAGCGACAGCGCGAGCAAGCCGGTCACGGCGCTAGGTGTCCCGGGTGGACGGTCTCATGAATCCCGGGAGTCTATGAGGGGCGCAGGCGCCTGGGCGCCGTGTCCGGCAACCGACTCCGAGAGCTCGCCACGCACGGTCGAGAGCTCGGCGACCTTCGCGGCCAGACCGGCGGCGTCGCCCTCGAATACGAGCAGCCTGATCTCGTCGAACATCGCCTCCACCGTCTCGGGCGCCAAGGGCTCACGCTCGGCGAGCATGATCTTCTCGGCCGGGGTGGGCTTCGACTGCTCGTAGCGGTTGAACAACTCCTCGTGAAGCTTCTCGCCGGCACGCCTGCCCACGATCTCCACCGCCACGTCGCGATCGGGATCGAGGCCCGAGAGCTCGATCATCGCGCGCGCCAAGTCGACGATCCTGACCGGCTCGCCCATGTCGAGCACGAACACGTCGGCGCCGCGATCGCCGTCCCTCACGAGCGAGCCCGAGCGGATGATCAGCTGAACCGCCTCTGGGATCGTCATGAAATAGCGCGTCATGCGCTCGTCGGTGACCGTTACCGGGCCGCCGCGCTCGATCTGGCGACGGAAGATCGGCACCACGCTGCCGGAGGAACCGAGCACGTTGCCGAAGCGGACCGCCGCATAGCGCGTGCCTCCGAAGCGCGCGGTGGCGGCCTCCAGGGCGAACTCGGCCAAGGCCTTCGACGCGCCCATCACCGTCGCCGGGGCGACCGCCTTGTCGGTGGACACGAGCACGAAGCGCCCAGCGCCCATTTCGCCGGCCACGTGCGCTACGACCCGCGTAGCGATCGCGTTGTTGCGCACCGCCTCGACCGGGTTGGCCTCCATCAGACCGACATGCTTGTAGGCGGCGGCGTGGAACACCACGGTGGGGCGATACTCGGCGAATATCTCGCGCATGCGCTCGTCCTCCTTGCAGTCGGCGAGCACCGCCGCCAGCACCGAGGGCTGCACATGACGCTCGTCCTGCAGCTCGCGCTGGATCTGGAATAGGTTGTCCTCGGCGTGGTCGAGCAGCACGATCCGCCTTGGCCCCACGTGCGCGATCTGGCGGCACAGCTCTGAGCCAATAGACCCCCCGGCGCCGGTCACGAGCACCGTCTCGCCGGACAGATATGCACCGACACTGTCAAGCTCCATCAACACGGGCTCGCGGCCGAGCACGTCCTCGACGCGGACCTCGCGCACCTGGCGCGAGATCAGGGCCGGCGGGGTCTGATCTTGGAGCAGCTCGAACACCGTCGGCAACGTGCGCACCGGGATCGAGCGCCTGCGACATTCGCGCACGACGCGTGCACGAGTCGAGCCGGGCGCCGAAGGGATCGCGATGATCACTTCGTCGGGCTCGGACTCGTCGAGGATGCGCGGCAGGTCTCCCTCGGTATCCCCGCGCACCCTGACGCCGTCGATCCGCAGGCCGTGCTTGCGCGCGTCGTCGTCTACGAATCCCACCGGCTGCAAGCCCAGCTCACGGTTGCGCAGGATCTCGCGCAGCACGAGTCGCCCACCGTCACCGGCGCCCACGATCAGGACGTTGCGCTCGCTGCGTCCGCCGGGCCTGAACGCTCCGAGCGGGCGCCGCTCGTACAGGCTGCGCGCGATCACGCGCACCCCGATCAAGAGCAAGAGCGAGAGCAGGAAGAACAGCACGATCACGCCGTCGGGCAGCTCGAGCGCCGTCGTGCTCGTGACGTGGTGGGCAAGCCGGTGAGGAATCTGCACCGGCCGCACAACCGCGACCGCGACCACGGTGAGCAGCACGATCACGATCACCGCGCGCGCGACCGCCTCGTAGTCGCGCTGGCCGGAGTAGCGCCAGCGACGCTGGTAGACACGCGAGAGCAAGAGCACTACGAGACTCCCGCCGAGCACCCACCAAACGGTCCGCTCGAAGAGCTTCTCGTAGTGACCTTGCGGCCCTTTGTCGAAGCGCAGCTCCCACGCCAGCCAATAGGCGAGCGCGACGAGCGCACCGTCCAGTGCCAGCCTCGGTAGCGAGTGCCGGGTGAGGAACAGGGCCGGCGCACTGATCCGTCGGCGCATCCTCGTGATTCTACGGCCCCGACGGGCCGAAAGGGGACTTCAAGCCGAAAATGGAGGTGGAGGTGGAGGAGGGCGCCAGGACGGAATCGGAGAGAGCAACAGCTCGACCAGCCGCCGCGGGTCACGCCTGGTGCGCGGAGGGTGCTCAGATGGGTCGCGCTTGGCGAGCTCCAACTGGTCTACATCGACCAGCTTGCGCAGGCGCCCTTCGGCGATCAGGCCCTCGTCGACCGCGCCGAGGCGGCCCTCGAAGGTCGTGTAGACGGGGGTGCCGAGGGCCACCGCCTCCCGGTTCATCGTGCCACCCGCCGAGATCACGAGGTCGGCGTAGGAGATCAGCGATTGGGCGTCTACCGCCCGCTCAGGCACGATGAAGCCGGGCACGCCGCTCAGCTGCGCGCGCTGGGCATTGGTGCGCGGCAACACGACCGACTGCACCCTGTCCTTCGCCGCCGCCTCACGCAGGCGTGCGAGCACCCCCGCGAACAGGTCATTCTCGAAGCGGTGATACAAGGACACCTCGGGCGGAGTCCTGACAACGACGAGTGGCCACGCTCTGTCGATCCCGAGCGCCCCGAGCACCACGGGGTCGGGCTCGAAGTCGGCCAGGTAATACTCCTCCTTGAGGCCCTCATACGCTCTCACCTTGCCCTTCGCGCCGTAGCGCTCCAAGCGTTCGGGTGGGATCGCGTCCGGTACGACCACGGCTTGGGCCAAGCGGCAGTTGACATGGTGCTGGACCGCGGCCCACTCGTAGTCGAACGTGGTCGAGCAGGGAATCCCGAGCAAGCGCGCGGCCACGCTAACGTCGTTGGAGCCGTGGCCGAGAGCTATGTCGAAAGGCCGCCGGCCGCGCGCAAGCCGGCGGTGGCCCGGACGGTGGCCGGCGACGCGAGGGCGGGCGTGGCTCTTATCCCGGGGCTCGCTTCGATCCCGGGGCTCGCTTCGCGCCCAGAGCACGAGCGCAGCCGAGCGCGACGCCAGGCCCGCCGCCTTGTTCGCGAGCCCTTCGCCGCGGTGGCGGCCGATCGCCGTATGCTCGATCCCGAAGCGGTCGAGCAGCTGCAAGGTCTGGGCAAAGTCGCGCGCGGTCACCTCCACCTCGTGGCCGTCCTCGCGCAGCGCCTCGATCACCGGGCGCATGACCAGCACGTGCGGACTGTTGGTCAGGTCGATCCACACGAGCATGAGACGTGGCACGCTAGCGGTGGCGGACCCGAGGCGTCGCTCGCCGAGCCCACCACCCGAGCCATGCGGGTAAGTCCCTTGAGCGCGAACGGTATGGTTGCGCGCACATGCTGGTCCTCGCATCGGTCACAGAATCTCTTTTCAACATCGCCTGGCACTTCGTGCGCGACGCCGGGCTGCCGGCGATCTTCGTGCTCACCCTCGCCGAGAGCGCCTGTATCCCGATTCCCGTGGAGGCGACCATGATGTTCGCGGGCTTTGCCGTCGCCGATCCCGGCGCAAGCAGCGCTCACCATCACCTCACCACCGTCGGCATCGTCACTGCCGGCGTGCTCGGCAATCTCGTCGGGTCGTGGATCGCCTATGGCATAGGCCGCGCTGGGCGTCTCGAGCTGATCGAACGGCATGGCCACTGGTTGCGCCTCAAGCCAAGCCATATCGCCTGGGCGGACCGCTGGTTCGCTCGTTATGGCGCTCCGGCCGTGTTCTTCAGCCGTATGCTGCCCGTCGTTCGCACGTTCATATCGCTCCCCGCCGGTGTCGCCAAGATGCCGTTCGGCCGCTTCACGTTGCTCACTATCGCCGGCTGCTTTCCGTTCATCCTTGGCCTGGCACTCGCCGGAGAAGCGATTGGCAGCAAATGGACGAGCGTGCGCAAGGGCTTCGAGTACGTGGACTACGTAGTGCTGGCGCTAGTCGTGCTTGGGATCCTCTATGCGATTGTGCGAAAGCGCTCCCAACCGCGGGGCTCGGCGCCCGAGGACGGCGAGCCCGCGACCGACGTGAGCTGAGGTCCCGGTGGGCAAGCGCCGTGCGCTCGCGCTCCGTCATGCCATCGCACTCGGCCTCCTGCACGGGCCGAGCGAGCTGCTCCCGATCTCCTCCTCGGCGCATACCTCGCTCGTGCCGTGGCTCGTGGGCTGGCCGTATGGCAAGCTCGACGCGGAGCTGCGCAAGTCCTTCGAGGTGGCCTTGCACGCCGGCACAGCCACTGCCTTGCTCGCATGCCCGCCCTACGTCCCCCTCGGCGGACGACCCTCATTCCTGATCCCGGCCTTGGTACCCCCCGCGCTAGCTGGTTACATGCTCGGCGGCCAGGTGGAGCGCCGACTCGGAACCCCCGCCACGATCGCCGCCGGCCTGCTCGGCGGATCTGCCGCCACAGGCGCCGCGGAGATGTGTACGCATGACGCACGCCGCGCACACGACGCCGGCTGGCGCGATGGGCTCGCGCTCGGGATCGCCCAATCGCTCGCGCTCTTCCCAGGGGTCTCGCGCAGCGGGGCCACGCTCGCGGCCGCCCGCGCGCGTGGCTTCTCGCGCCTGGACGCGGACCGGCTCTCCTGGCGTGTCGGACTGCCGGTTATCGCCGGCGCCGCCGCACTCAAGGGCTCCCAGCTCGCGCGGGCCGGGATACCGCGCGAAGTGCGCCTCCCCCTCGCCGCGGGCGCGGCGGGCGCCTTGCTCTCCACCTTTGTCAGCGCCAGAGTGCTCACCCGGCAACGCCGTATGGCCCTGCTGCCCGCATGTGCGGCTTATCGCGGGATGCTCGCCTTGCTTGTGATCCGACGGATGCGCGATAACACCGGGTAGCACGGCCCCGACGAATAAAAAAATAAAACGCTCACACTCACCCCTCGCCCACACGGGCATACTCAGACGTTCGAGGCTCCAACCATGACCAACGTCATCCTCGGCACCACGCTCGGCGGTCGCTACCGCCTGGAGGCGCGCATCGGACACGGCGGCATGAGCACCGTCTACCGTGCGTTTGACACAGTGCTCGAACGGCAGGTCGCGATCAAGCTGATGCACCGTGAGATCGCCACCGACTCCGACCAGCTCGAGCGCTTTCGCCGCGAGGCGCGCGCGGTGGCGCAGCTCAACCACCCCCACATCGTCACTGTGATCGACGCGGGCGAGTGGGACGCACACAATGGCTCTGCTGGGATCGAGGTCGGCGGGACTCCGTATATGGTGCTCGAGCACGTCGATGGGGAGACGCTGAAGGAGCTGATCCGTCGCGACGCGCCGCTCGAGGTGCCGATCGTGCTCGCCTACGCGATCGAGATCGCGCGAGCTCTCGGCGCGGCCCATGCCCAGGAGATCGTCCATCGCGACGTCAAGCCCCAGAATGTCCTGCTCAACGGCGAGGGCGGCGCGAAGATCACCGACTTCGGCATCGCGCGCACGCTCTCGGAGGAGGGGCTCACGATGGACGGACGCGTACTCGGCACGACCGACTACGTGTCTCCCGAGCAAGCCCTCGGCCAGGGAGTCACGGGCCAGTCCGATGTGTACTCGCTGGGGGTTGTCATGTACGAGATGCTCACCGGTCAAGTCCCCTTCAAGGGGGAGTCACCGGTGGCGGTGGCGATGATGCACGTGCGCGAGGAGGTTCCCGACGTGCAGCTCGCGCGTCCCGGGGTCTCGGCGGCTACCGCCGCGGTCGTCGAACGCGCCACGACCAAGGATCTCGAGCGACGCTATCCGGACATGGCCAGCATGATCCTCGACATGGAGGAGGCGCTTGCGATCGAGACCGCTCGTGCCGGACAGGTCACAGGTGAGGTGACCGCCGTGTTGCGCACGCTTGACTCGCCGGCACGGCGCCTCTTGCCCTGGCGGGTGCGCCATCCGGCCCGCTGGGCCGTCTCGCTTGCGCTGCTCGCCGCGATCGTCGCGGTGACGCTTGTGGCCTTGGCCGGTCACACCCATAGCGGCACCGGGGTCGCGCCCGACGTCCACGCGAGCGCAGGCACCACGCCGGTAGTGCTCGCCCAGGATGCCGCCTCTTCCTACAACCCGTTCGGCACGGGCCCCGAACACGCCGAAGACGTGGCGAGCGTGGTGGATGGCGATCTCAACACGTCATGGAGCACCGAGCACTACATCGCCGGCAACCTCGGCAAGCCGGGCTTGGGCGTCTCGATCGACGCCGCTCCCGGCGTGGCGGCGAGGGCAATCGAGGTTCAGACCCCCACACCGGGACTCATGGCCGGTGTGTACGCCTCGACCGGGCTCCCCTCCCCCGGCTCCTCCAGCGCGGGAAAGAGCCTCGCGGCACTTGGCTGGACTCCCCTTGCACCCGCCCAGGCGATCGCTGCGCGCACGAAGATCTCGATCAACACCCAACGGCTCGTGTACCGCTACTACCTGGTCTGGATCACCAAGCTCCCGCCCGGGCGCGAGACTGCAGAGATCTCTGAGATCACACTGTTCAAGTAACTCTATCCGTTCGCCGGCGGCGCACCCGCCGCGGGCGCAGAGGCAGGCGGCGTCGGCGCAGGAGGAGTGGTGGTGGTCGTGGAGGTCGAAGTCGTCTGCTGTGCAAGCGCCCCCACGGCGATCGTGATGGTTGCGCCTTTGGCCAGCTTGTGAGCAGCGTCGGGGCTCTGCTGCACGACGATCCCGACCTTGGTGGGGTCGGTGACGGTGCGCGAGACGGTGCGGGAGGCAAAGCCGGCGCTTGTGAGCGTGGCCACCGCCTGAGCTTCGCTTTGGCCCACGACCGAAGGCGCAGCCGTCTGCTTGAGCGCCTGGGCCACGACAATCGTCACCTGGCCTCCCACCTTCAGCTGCGTACCCGCGCCTGGGGTCTGCGAGATGACCGTGCCGGGGGCCGGTTCGGCCACTTCGCGCTTGGACACGCTCACCTTCAGCCCGGCAGCCGCCAGCGTGGCCGTGGCCGCTGCCTGCGCTTCGCCCGTCACTTCGGGCACGCTCGCTTCCTTGGGCCCCGAGGACACAAAAACCGTCACAGGGCTACCGACCTGCACCTCGGTGCCGGCCGCGGGGTCCGTGGAGATCACGCGACCCTTTTCGACCGATTCGCTGGACTGGTCCTGGGTGGAAGGCTGGAAGCCCTTCTCGCGCAGGATCTTGACGGCTTCGGAGCTGCTCTTGCCGTTCACGTTTGGAAGGCCGATGACGCCAGGGCCGGATGACACGATCACGCTTACACGCGAGCCCTTCGCCACAATCGTGCCGCTCGGCGGGGTGCTACCCACGACTTGGCCGCTGGGCACACGCGCGTTGGCCGCAAGCGAGACGACCGGGACCAAGCCTTCGTGCTGTAGCGAGGCCACTGCAGCCGCTTGCGTCTCGCCGGCCAGGTTGGGCACGGTCACGCGGCCGCTCTTGGCTGGACTCAGC
>DATMPT010000316.1:0-4814 GCA_035567355.1 Solirubrobacteraceae bacterium | reverse complement strand
GATCCTGGACCGCGTCGAGCAGATGCTCGCACGCTCTGCTCGCAGCAAGACACCTGTGGCGGCGCTGTTCGTCGATCTCGACAACTTCAAGAGCATCAACGACACGCTCGGTCACGCCGTCGGCGACGAACTCCTGCGAGCGGTGACCGCGAGGCTCGACGGAGTGGTGCGCGATGCCGATGCGCTTGGGCGCCTCGGCGGGGATGAGTTCGTCGTGATCTCCGAGGAGCTCTCGATGTCGGTGGGACCGGAGCTCATCGCCGAGCGCCTGCTCGATGCGCTCAAGCATCCATTCAATCTCGGAGTGGACAAAGAGACTCGTGTGACCGTGACGGCGAGCATCGGGATCGCGGCGGGAAAGAGGATCTCGGCCGAGGAGCTGCTGCGCGACGCGGACATCGCGATGTACCGCGCGAAGTGGGACGGCAAGAACCGTTATGCGGTGTTCGAGACCGGCATGCAGGACACGATCCAGAACCGCATGGAACTCGAGATGGACCTGCGTGAAGCTCTCGGGAACGACGAGTTCTTCCTTGCCTACCAACCCACGATCGACCTGAGCGACATGCGCCCCACCGGAGTGGAGGCCCTGATCCGCTGGAAGCACCCCACGCGCGGCGTCGTTCAGCCCGACGATTTCGTCCCCCTGCTCGAGGAGACGGGACTGATCGTCGAGGTCGGCAAGTGGGTCCTGGAGGAGGCATGCTCCCAAGGCGCCGCGTGGCACGAGGCCGGCTATCCGATAGGCATGGCCGTCAACGTTTCCGGACGCCAGCTCGACACCGATCAGCTCATAACCGACATAGAAGGCGCGCTCTCTCACAGTGGCCTCGACCCGGCGGCGCTGACGATCGAGATCACCGAGACGACGCTCATGCGCAACGCCGAGGAGACCGCTCGCCGGCTCACGGCGGTCAAGCAGCTCGGCGTACGGATAGCGATCGATGATTTCGGCACCGGATATTCATCCCTTGCTCATCTCCAACGGTTCCCCGTGGACGCATTGAAGATCGACCGGTCGTTCATCTCGGGGATGAGAGACAACCAGGAGGGCGAGACGCTCATCCGCACCCTCGTGCAACTCGGCAAGGCCCTCTCGATCGAGACCTTCGCTGAGGGCATCGAACAACAGCAAGAGCTCTCCCTGCTCAGGGACGAGAACTGCGACACCGGACAGGGCTTCCTCTTCGCCCGTCCCCTCGACGCAGCCGCCACCGAGACGTTCCTTCAGAACTGTGCCGAGAACGCCACTCCTGCCTTGGCGCAAGCGCACAGCACAGGTGAGTGAACATCCCGGGCCTGTGCTGTGGCTATCTGGGCTTCGTGCTGCCGGCAGGCGCGCTGGCCTGAGCCCCACGACGGCCTTGACGAAGAGTCGGCCTGCTCAATCGGGCTCACCAGCGACGAGCGGTTTGGAAGAGCTCCTCGACGTAGCCGGCGAGGGACACCGGCGACATGACCAGTTGGTAGAAGAGCAGGTATGCGAGGAAGCCGATCGCGCTCTGGCGTACGCGCAGACCCGCCTGCGCGAACGAACCGCGCTGGCGGCGGTACATGATCCCGGCGATCACGATGTTCAGCGGCAGCACCGCGAGGGTCGCCGGCCCGACGATCGCGTAGTTGCCGAATGCGGCCAGCACGATCCCGGGGATGAATGCCATCGTGAAGGTCAGGTCGAGGTAGGGAAAGAGCATGTCGGCAACGACCGAGTGCACATACGGAAGGCGCTGGCGCAGCAACGCGCGCCCGTAGGTGCGCAGGCCCTCGATCATCCCCCGTGCCCAACGGCGCCGCTGGCGGGCGAGGCTGCGCAGCGTTACGGGGACCTCGGTAAACGCGACCGCGCTGGGCTCATACGTAGTGAGGCCGCCGCGCTCCAGCAGAGCCCATGTCATGACGATGTCCTCGCCGATGCAATCGGGCCACCCGCGGGCTGCTCGCAGCGCCTGGGCGTCGTAGACGCTGAAGGCGCCCTGCGCGACGAGCGTCGCCTGCAGCAGGGCTTGCTGGCGCTTGATGGAGCCGATGCCGAGGAAGTAGTCCCATGTCTGTGCCGCCGTCACCAGGTTCATACGGGAGTTGCGCACCATCACGCTGCCTGCCACGGCGACGGTGTCGGTGGGCGAGAGCAGCATGCGCGAGACGATCCTGCGCAGCGCATCGGGCATCAAGAGCGTGTCCGCGTCGATCGTCGCCACGAGCGGCGTACGCGTCGCTCGCAGGCCCGCGTTGAGCGCGGCGGCCTTGCCCCCGTGCGGCACCTCCATCACACGCACGCGCCCGTCCAGGCAGGCAAAGCCCTTGGCGATGCTCACGGTATCGTCGCTCGAGCCATCGTCGATGACGATGAGACGCAGCGCTCCGGGGTACTCCTGGTCGAGCGCATACGCAAGCGTCTGGGCGATGTCGCACTCCTCGTTGTACGCCGCCACGAGCAGCGTGAGCGCGGGATAGGTGAAGTCGAAGTCGATCGGCGCCGGGTGGTCCACCAGCAGCGATGTCACGAGCTGCACGTTGAGATAGCCCGGGATCAGCGCTATGCCCGTGATCAGCACCAGCGCTACAGGGAATGAGATGCTGCTTGCAAGCTCGTTGATCCATGGCCAGGCCAGCCACGCCGACAGGCACATCCATGAGAAGCCGCACAGCACGCTGATCCTGAAGCGCGTGGAGACCCGCAGGTAGGGCATCCAACGCGGTGGCGGGTTGCGTCGCGGCCCGCTGCGATGCCGCGCCGCCGCGAGCGCATCCGGAGCCCCCCGGACAGGAGGCTCCTCGATGTCGCGAACCCGCTCTTTGAATGCGGGGACCCCGCGATTGTGGGATGTGCGCCTCGCGGTCCCGCGCGGAGGCCCCCGCTCCAGGAGCGCCGGACCGGAGCGCCCATTCCCATTCCCATTCCCACTCCCACTCCCACTCCCACTCCCATATCCATGTCCGTGCCCGCCAGCTACGGCGCTCGCGCGTCTGGTAGCGACGATCGCCGCAGAGCCGGCGCGGGAGGATCCAGCCTCGCTCACCCCCACGGGGCGCAAGTCGTCGCTCAGTCCCTCGAGCCACTGGAGCGTGTCCCGCGGGTTGGTGAGGCTGGTTGGCGCCAATACCGTAGATGCCCTGGCCAGCTTCCCCACGCCGGGATGCCCCTCGGAGAGGACAGCCGTGGCGGCCTGGAGGATCACGTGCTCGGAGACACGCCCAACGCGGGCGAGCACCCCGAAGCGCCCCCGCTCGAGACCGTATGCGCCACCGGCACGCCCAACGGCGTTGGCGAGCTTGCTGCCCAGCCTGCCCAGCAACTCGTCGGCGGCGACCCTCCCATCCGCCTGCTCATAGGCTGAGAGACCAGGCAGCTCGAACATCGCCAGCAGGTGTGCGCCCGCCGTGTCCCCGCCTCGCGACAACAACCTCAGATCCCTGAGGAGTCGCACACGAGAGCCCAGGCCAGTCGCCGGATCCACGAGCGCGCGCTGGCGCTCCTGCGCGCGCCGGCGTCGCACGAAGGAGCGCGTCAAGACAAGCGCCGTCAGCAGCGCAGCGAGAGCTCCGACGCCCAGAACGAGCGTCGTGAGGAGCATTTCGCCAGGTAGAGTCGCGGCTCGCAGGAGCGGCATACGCTCATATCGGCTCGATCCACCATTTCAGTAATGCCTGACAGCCAACGATCAAGTGGGCCGATCGCCATGGAGCGGCTTAACTACGCGCAGATGACGCGCCGGCGCGGTCCGGGCCGCCCGCTGCTGTTCACGAGCGGCTATCTACTCGTATGGGGCGTGGCGGGAGTGGCCGCCTACGGCCTCTTTCACCTGGGCAAGAGCCTGTTCGGCGCCGGACTCGTCGTGCCGGGGCCCGCTCACGGAAGCGCCCACACCATGAGCGAGATGCCCTAGCGCGTCTTGCGCGTTCTCTTGGCCTTGTGCTTGGCGCATCGTGTGACGGTGATCTTGGTGGTTTGGTGGATCACGGTCCCGTTTTGTGCGGTGAATGCTGTGGGCATCGTGAGTTTGGTGTTGCAGAGGTTGCCGTTTGCGGCTAGTGCCGAGTATTTGCCTTGGGGTAGCGTGAGCTGGAAGCTCGTGACTGGCTGGTCGGGTACGGTGCGGAACGTGCTGCTCGTGATCCCGGCCTTGCTGATGAACGTTTCGCCGTGCAGGTCTATCGTGAACCCGTAGCCTTGCAAGACGACGATTAGTTCGGGGAACTTCGCACCGCCGTGGGATACGAAATATGCGGGTCCTTCCAGGGGTACGGGCAGGATCGGTGTGATCGCGGTCGCCCGGCCCACCCGTGACGCGACAGAACACGCTGCCGGGTCCGCGTTGAATACGCTGTCCGGACAGGCCTTCTGCAGCGTCGTCAAACGCGACGGCAGCTGCTTGGGCAGATCGACCTTCACCGAGCGAATGTTTGCTTGGGTCCCGAACGGAGCGCTCGGGTAGGCGAGCTTGACGTTCAGGCTCGCGCCGCTACTCCTGCTCGTCTTGCCGGATGTTGAGACATTGAAGACGGGTTTGAACGCGAGGTTCGAGCAGTCCGCGGCTTGGAACGGGCTCGTGACCGTGACGGGGTAGGCGTCTGCTGGGTTCGTGAAGTCCGCTCCGGCGCCGGTGATCGTGTTGGCGATCATCATGGTGTTGCAGCTGGTGGGGTTCACGATGAATTTGGGGCGGTCCATGTACACGCGAATGTCGCGGACGTGCACGACGATCCCCCGAATGATGTGCGGGATCGCATCAGACCCCGACGAGTCGACTTCTACCTGTGCTGTGAGGGGATTGATACGTAGCGCGAAGCGGATTACGACGGTGCCGAGGTCG
>DATMPT010000315.1:0-3361 GCA_035567355.1 Solirubrobacteraceae bacterium | reverse complement strand
GGGGGCGCCCTGGCCGTGGCGGCTGCTACGTTGAGCGGCAAATGGACGGCGACGCCGACGACGAGCTGAACGAGGAGCCGACCGAGGACGAGGAGGACGACGAGGAGGGCTTCGAGACCGTCACGATCGAGATCTCCGGCCTCTCGCTCTACACCCACCACGGCGTAACCGAGGCAGAGCGCGAGATCGGCCAGCGGCTGCTGCTCGACCTGCGCCTCGACGTCGGCGAGACCGACGCCACTGTCACCGATCGCGTAGAGGACACGGTCGACTACGCCGAGGTCTGCCAGCTGGTCGCCCTGGTCGCCCAGCAGCGCTCCTATAAGACCCTGGAGCGGCTGTGCTCGGCGATCGCCGATCGCCTGCTCTCCGACTTCGACCTGGAAGGGGTGTGGGTCAAGGCATCCAAGCCCGAGCCGCCCATACCTCTTCCCGTAGACGATGTCTCCGTGGAGGTTTGGCGGGAGGCGGGGGAGTAGACGTGCCTCCGCTTGAGGTTGGGCTGGAGGCGGGGTGACGCCGTTGCGTGGAGGTTGATGGAGGGAGAAGTAGCTCGTGCAAAATCGGTGCCACGCGCGCGCGCGCGAAGTGGTCCGAAAGAGAGCACACAATCTCTTGACAGATTAGTTAGCAGTCACTAATCTGCCGTGCATGTGCTTGACCGCCCCCGCTGAGCAACTGTGATCGCGCGCCTCGCCGACCTGGCGGTCGCGCATTCGCGGCGCACGCTCCTGATCGCCGGGGCGGTATTTCTGCTCGCCGCCGCGCTCGGCGGCCCGGTCGTTTCGATCCTCAAGAGCCAGAGCTCCGACTTCCAGGACCCCAAAGCCCCGAACCAGCAGGTTCTCAGGGCGATCGAACGAGCCACCGGCCAGACCGCCACCTATGGCCTCGTGGCGCTTGTGCCCAGCGCCGGCGACGTGCGTACGGACAGGGCCGCTCAGCGCGAGAGCGCGCGCGTGGCGGCGCTGCTGGCCGTCCAGCCGGGCTTCCAGCGCGCGATCGCCTACGGGGGCACGGGACCCAACTCCCACCTTTCCCTGCTCGTCTCGCGCGACGGTCATCAAGCGCTCGTGCTGGGCGCCTTTGCCAACCGCGAAGACTCCACCCACGCCGTCCAGCGCGTGCGCGCGCAGGTCGCGGGCAGCGGCGTTCGCTTCGGCGGCAACGACGTCGCCTTCGACGAGATCAACAAGACCACCTCCTCCGATCTCGAGCGCGCCGAGATGTTCGCCCTTCCCATCCTTCTCTTGCTCTCCTTCTGGGTCTTCCGTGGCCTGATCGCCGCCGCCCTGCCGCTGCTCGTGGGGGGCTTCGCGATCGTCCTTACGTTCTTCCTCCTGCGCCTGATCGACCAGTTCGCGGGACTCTCGATCTTCGCCGTCAACCTCGTCACGGGGGTGGGCCTCGGGCTCGGGATCGACTACAGCCTGTTCGTGCTCTCGCGCTACCGCGAGGAGCTCGCGGGAGGCGCCGACGTGCGCGCCGCGATCCTGCGCACGATGCAGACCGCCGGGCGCACCGTCCTGTACGGCTCGCTCACGGTCGCCGGCGCCTTGGCCTCGATGCTCGTGTTCCCGCTGCGCTTCCTCTATTCGATGGGGGTCGGGGGCGCGCTCGTGGCCCTCTGCGCCGGGGCTGTCTCCTTGATCGTGCTGCCCGCCGTGCTCGTCGCGCTCGGCCCGCGCATCGACGCGCTCGCCCCCGCTCGCCTGCAGCGCAGCGCGGCGCGCTCGGCGCGGTCCACGCAAGAGGGAGCCTGGTACAGGCTCGCGCGCGGCGTCATGCGCCGCCCCGGCCTGGTCGCGCTCTCGACGGCCGCGCTCCTGCTCGCCGTCGCCTCGCCCGCCCTGCGCCTGAGCTTCACGCCAGCCGACGCCCACGTGCTGCCCGCCTCCTCGCAGGCGCGCCAGGTCGCCGAAGCGCTCACCCACGACTTCGGCGTGGACCCCTCGCAGACGATCACGATGGTCGTGCGGGCGCCCGCGGGGTCGCCCGCAAAGCCGCTGGCAGGCAGGACGAGCGTCGCCGCGATCGCCGCCCGTGCCAAGCAGGTGGCCGGGGCACAGGCGAGCGAGGGACCCCCTCGTTACGCCGGCGGCGGCGTGTGGGAGATAGAACTGCAACCGGCCGGCACAGACGGGGCGCCCGCCAATCAGGCCCTGGTCAAGAACCTGCGCGCGATCGGGGCGGGTGGGATCTCACCGGCGCTGCTCGTCGGCGGCTCGACAGCCTGGTTCGTCGACCAGAAGGCCGCGATCGCCGCACACCTGCCGCTCGCGCTCGCGATCCTCGCCGTGATGACGCTTGGCTTCCTGTTCCTGATGACGGGCTCTGCGATCCTCCCCTTCATAGCGCTCGCGATGAACCTCTTGACGGTCGCCGTCGGCGCGGGGCTGCTCGTGCTCATCTTCCAGGACGGAAACCTCGGCGGCCTGTTCGGCTTCACCCCGATCGGGGGCCTCGAGGAGTCAAACCTGGTGCTGCTGTTCGTGATCGCCTTCGCGCTCTCCACCGACTACGGCGTGTTTCTCTTCGGGCGCATCAAGGAGGCCCACGACGACGGCTTGGCTACGCGCGACGCGGTCGCCTACGGCCTGGAGCGCACCGGGCGACTCGTCACCGCCGCGGCGCTCCTCTTCTGCGTGGCGATCGGCGCCTTCTCTACCTCGCACATCTTCTTCGTCAAGCAGCTCGGCGTCGGCGCGGCGCTCGCGGTGGCGATCGACGCCACCGTCGTGCGGGCATTGCTCGTGCCGGCCCTGATGGGACGCCTTGGCGAGCTCACCTGGTGGGCGCCGCGTCCTTTGCGGCGGTTTCACAAGCGCTTCGGTTTGCGTGAGCGTACGCTTGGCGAGCCCGGGAGGGCCTGAAGCCCTCTCTCCGTAGTGCCCTCCGCCAACAGGGGCTTGACATGTCGCGCAGCATCGGTTATAAAGTGCCATGTCCTGACATTCCGTTGAGGAATTGCCGGGCGAACATAAGGTTTGGTTTGGGGTTGGCTCTTGTGGTCGACATCAAGCGTTTTGACAGGGACCTTGGGAGAGGGACCGGGTCGAATTTCTGAGAGGGAGTTGTTGTTCGCGTGAAGTCTTTGGGGATTAGCGTGGTTGAGAGTCTGTGTGCTCATGACGCGTCCGTAATGGGACGCGTCAGCGTCGCTGACGCGTCTCTCTCTCTCTCTCTCTCTCTGCCGGCCGGCGTCTAGGCGCTAGGCCCCTACGCCGCGGCAGGACCGCGGCCAGCGCCGGGTATAGGGCCCGGCTTGACCTTTCGCGTGCTCAGAGCACGCGTTCAATTGCTTGTTCTGCCGCCGAGGATTGTGTGTCTTCGGTGGTTTTGTCGTGCCCGCGGTCCCGCG
>DATMPT010000314.1:0-2830 GCA_035567355.1 Solirubrobacteraceae bacterium | reverse complement strand
CCTGATCAAGCGCCGGGGCAAGCGGGCCCAGCTAGAGGTCAGCCTCGAGGAGCACCTGCCTACCTTTAAAGAGGACGGCCACCGGGACGGCGAGCGCTCGTATCTACTGGCCGACTGGTCGCAGAATCCCGAAGCCGGGCTCCTGGACGGCGAAGCGCGGGCCGTCCTCTCGAGGGCCATCGAGGGCCTGCCCGAGAGGTACCGTGCCGTGCTGGTCTTGCGCGACGTCGAGGAGCTGTCCAACGAGGAGACGGCGGAGATTCTCGGCGAGTCGGTCGCCTCCATCAAATCACGCGCGCATCGGGCGCGGCTGGCGCTGCGGGAGCAGCTCACGTGCCACTGGGCAGTTCCCCGTCCCTGAGGCCGCTCACCGCTCGCGATCGGACTTCGGCAAGAGCCTGTCCAGAAGAAAGCGGCGGAGCCGGATCGTCATCTCCTCAGGCATCTCCACGCGTTCGGTCTGGGCTGTGAGGTCCTTGGTCCGGCGGTACGTTCTCAGATAGGCGACGCACGGCTCACATCCTTCCAGATGCGCTTCCAGCTCGGCGATGACCTCCGGGGTGAGCGCCGATTCCAGGTAGTCGGCCATGAGTCCGATCACCTGCTCGCAGGTCAGGTCCGCGCCTCGTGGTCCGCTGGTCACCGTCACGGCTCGGCAAGCTCCACCGCGTGTCCGTCCGGGTCTCGTGCAAGGGTGCCGTGGCGGAAGCCGAGCCGGCCATCCGCCAGGGCCACGACCCCGGGACTGATCAGCGCCCCCTCGCCGCCCAGGGCGGCGCTGAACGCCGCCTCGGCGTCCGAGACCACGAAGTAGATCTGCCAGTAAGCGAGGTCATTGGCCTTGAGATCGACGGGCGCGGGGCGGCCGTCTCGCGGTGCCAGGTACTCGAGCAGCTCGACTCCCGGGCCCGCGGCGGCGCGCAGCGTGGTGATCCGGAGCCGAGCGCCGAGCGCGTTGTTCAGCCGCTCCTGCTCCGGACCGAAGTTCTCGCTCTCTCCCGCCACTTGGAGTCCCAGCACATCCCGATAGGCAGGCTCGCCGCCGTATCGCCCACCACGATCGCCGTGTGGTCGATACCGAGGAAGAGGCGGCTCGTGGTGGCCTGCCACTTGGGGTCCCCCTTGCCGACGGAAACCAGCGAACCTCGAGAAGGTGCCCGTCAGACACCGTTGGACACACCAGCGACGGAGTTGGATTCGGGCCGCATACCCATGCGCTCCTCGAGCAACCGGCCGAAGAAGTCCCTGAGAGGCGGGAGGGTCGAGAGCAGCGCGTCACAGGCCTCCCGGTCAATGGCCAGGACATGAGCGCTCGTGAGGCTCCGGGTGCTGGCCGTCCTGACGTGGTTGCCCAGCAGGGCTATCTCGCCAAAGCAGTCACCAGGGCCGAGGCGACGGAGGGCCACCTCGCCCTGCCCCGGGACACGCTTGCTCACCTCGACCTCTCCCGTCTCGATGAGGTAGAGCCAGTCACCGTGGTCGCCTTCCTGGAATATCGTCTGCCCCGCCTCGAAGTGCTCGCGCCGGATGGACACGGCCCGGTCCGTCTTGAGCTGCACGATATCCGATGGCAGCAGGAGATCGAGCGTCCAGTCCACCGCTACGCGAATCTTCCGATCGAGCCCGGGCAGCTTCATCAGGTACACGGTGCGCCAGAGCCACCAGGCGAGAAAACCAGAGAGTTTGAGCCCGAACACCTCCGCGACCGCCGAGCGGTGACCCAGCGATCCCATCTTGCCGAGCGCCGTGAAGGCGAAAGCGCGTTTCGCCGTGCCCCGCAGGCTTGCCGCGACGTTCTCGGCGGCGCACCGTCCCTCGCGGATGGCGTGCTGGGCCGTGGGCGGGCTCGGATCGCCCGTGCGGGCGTCCATGATAAGGGCGCAGTCGCCCACGGCCCAGACCCTGGAATACCCCGGTACTTCGAGGTGGCAGTTGGTAACGATTCGGCCCTTGTCCTTCGGGCAGGCCAGCAGGGCCACCACAGCATTGGGCCCCGACGGCACAGTGCTGACGAGCGTCCGGGTCTCGATACGCTCTCCGGCGGAGAGTAGAGCGGCCTCCGCCGTCGCGCCCGCGAGACGAGTATTCAGCCGCACCTCCACACCTCGCTTCATGAGCAGCTTCTGGGCGAACTCCGCGAGGCTCTTCGGCAGCTCGGGCAGGATGAGTCCGCCGGCGTGCAGGAGAACGACGCGGATCTCCTCGGGCCCGATATTCCGGAAGCTCCTCGCCGCCGAGCGGACGAAATCGTTGAGCTCCGCCACCGCCTCCACGCCGGAGAAGCCGCCGCCTGCGACGACGAAGGTCAGGAGCCCAGTCCGGCACGTGGGCTCCCGCTCGATATCCGCCTCCTCGAGGGCATGGATCGCGTGGTTCCGGAGCGCGAGGGCATCACCCAGGTACTTGAAGGGCAGCGCGTGCTCCACGAGTCCCGCCTGGCCGGCGAAGCTCGTGGCATTGCCGAGCGCGATCACGAGATGGTCGCATTCGAGCTCCAGCTGGCGCGAGCCCACGCCGGCGGCGAGCGTGACCCGCCGCCGGTCGAGGTCGATCGCCTCGATGGCCCGCGTGTAGAGGTTCGTGCGCGGGCAGAGCCGGCGAATGGGCGCGATCGTGTCGAGGATGCCGATGCTCCCCGACACGACTTCGGGCAGCATGGGCTGGAAGGTCAGGTAGTTGTCCCGGCTGACCAGCCCGATCTCGATCTCGCCGCGGCGGAGCTCGCGCTTGAGGAGCTTCTCCAGCGTGAGCGCCGTGTAGACGCCCCCAAAGCCTCCACCCAGGATCAGGATGCGCGTGGTCCGATTCGGTGTCATCGCAGTAGTGCCTC
>DATMPT010000313.1:0-11900 GCA_035567355.1 Solirubrobacteraceae bacterium | reverse complement strand
AGCGCACCCGCGAGCGACCACCGCCGTCGAAACCGCTGCCGGAGGAGCCAACGGACCCGTTGGCGCTGGGCAAGGCTCCGTTTGTGGCCGGTCCGTCCGCGAGCCGCCGCGCGCGCTCTGCCACCTGGATGCGCATGTCGGCCACGTCGAGGTGCGATACCTCCCCGACCCCCTCAAACAAAGCGGTGGCACGCTCGGGATCATCGGTGTGAAGGTGCACCTTGAGCGTCGCCGGATCGCCCACGACGAGCACCGAGTCGCCGAGCCGCTCCAGCTCGGCGCTAAAGCGGGAGGCTCTCAGATCGTGGCCGGTAACGGCGAAGTTCGTGCAATAGCGGTAAGTGCTCGAGCTGTGCTCAGGATGGGTGATCTTTGCCGGCGCATAATGCTCGAGCTCGGGCGCCTCCTCCTCGCGCAAGGCCGCAACCACCCCAGCGAAGATCACGGTGAGGGCGTGCCCGCCGGCGTCGACCACGCCGGCGTCGCGCAAGGCCGCGAGCATCTCGGGCCCGCGCTTGACCGAATCGGTGCCCGCCTCCACCGCGCGCTCCAGGGTCTTTGCGATCGCGAGATCCTGTTCGCGTGGCTCGGTCGCCGGTCCGAGCCTGCCCGCGTCCTGGCTGTGGGCGACATCGGCCATGATCCCGTGGGCCATCTCGCGCGCCACGGTCAAGATCGTGCCCTCGGCCGGTTCGCGCACCGACGCGTATGCCCTGTCAGCGGCCTTGGCGAGCGCGGCGCCAATCAAGGTCGCGTCGATCAGCTGGCCGGGCCGGCTGACGAGCTCCTCGGCGGCGCCCCTGATCAGCTGGGAGAGAATCACACCCGAATTGCCTCTAGCACCAAGTAGGGCCGCGCGCGCGACCGACTGCACGATCTCCTCGCGCCCAATCTCATCGATCGTCTTGGCGCCTTCGCTGCCCTGCAGGCGGTCGAGCTCGTCGAGCACCGCCCTGAGCGTGAGCACCATGTTGTCGCCCGTATCGCCGTCGGCAACCGGGAACACGTTGAGGTCGTTGACCTCCTCGCGGCGGGACTCCAGGTGGGCCAAGGCACCCGCCACGGCGGCCCTGAAGCGGATCAGGTTCGTGTCAGTCACCCATTTGCCTCCGTCGCGTGCGCCCGAAGATGCCGCTCACCGCCCCCTAATACACCACTGCAACCGGTCGTTACCCGGTTTGCTAAGGGAAACAGCCCCTATAGGGCCTTTGTGACCTTGCCGGCCTTCAGGCAACGGGTGCACACGTAGACGCGACGCGGCGCCTTGCCGACGATGATCTTCACCTTTTGCAGGTTCGGATCGAAGCGGCGCTTGGTGGCGACCATCGAGTGGCTGCGACTGTTCCCGAACGCGGGACCCTTCCCGCAGCTGTGACATACCTTGGCCATGAGGTTGGCCAGTCTAGCCGCTCCGGCGCATCCTCGCCTCAAAGACCGGCACCGGCGATCCGCCAACCGGCAAACTACGGGTTCTGGGCGCCGGCAAGCTGCTCGCGCAATGCGGCCATCCGCAGCACCGCTTTGGCCGCGTGAGCGCCTTGGTCGCGCTTGCCCCCGCCCGAGCGTGCAAGCGCCTGCTCCATCGTCTCGCACGTGAGCACGCCGAACGCGCACGGTATGCCGGTGGTGAGTGCCACCTGCTGGATGCCGCGCGCCGCCTCGGCGCACACGAAGTCGTAGTGGTTGGTCTCCCCGCGGATCACTGCACCAAGACAGGCGATGCCGGCGAAGCGACCCGAGTCGGCCACATAGCGCGCGGCCAAGGGCAGCTCAAACGCGCCGGGGACGTCGAACACCTCCACCTCGCTGCCGGCCTGCCCGAAGGCATCGCGCGCGCCTTTCTCCAAGCGCTCCGCGAGATCCTCGTAGAAGCGACCAATCGCGATCGCAAACCTCATCGCTTGTGCCCTTCACGGTGACCGGACCCATCGGAGCGCTCGCGCTCGCGATCCTGCTCACGCTCGGAGTGCAACAGCTCCGCATCGAGGTTGAGTCCTTGGTGGTGCAGGATGTGGCCCATGCGCTGGGCCTTGGTGCGCAGGTATGCCTCGTTGTGCTCGTTGGGGGCGTGCTCGATCGGGATCTGAGCGCTGACGGACAATCCGTAGCCCTCGAGGCCCTTGATCTTCTTCGGGTTGTTCGTGAGGATGCGGATCGAGCTGAGGCCCAAGTCGACGAGGATCTGGGCGCCGATGCCATAGTCGCGCAGGTCCGCCGGCAGGCCAAGGCGCTCGTTGGCTTCGACGGTGTCAAGCCCATCCTCCTGCAGGCGGTAGGCGCGCAGCTTGTTGAGCAGGCCGATGCCCCTGCCCTCCTGGGAGAGGTACAGCAAGACCCCCTCGCGCTCGCGCTCGATCATCGCCAAAGCCGAGGCCAGCTGCTCGCCGCAGTCACAGCGCAGGGAATGGAACACGTCGCCGGTGAGGCACTCCGAATGCACGCGCACGAGCACATCCCCGCGTCCGGCAACCTCGCCCTTGACGAGCGCCACGTGGTGCTTGTCGTCGACAAGCGAGCGATAGCCGACCGCCTCGAAGTCGCCGAAGGCGGTCGGCAGGCTCGTGGATACGACACGCTCGACCAGCTTGTCGTGGCGCCGGCGGTAGGCGATCAGCTCGGCGACCGTGATCATCTTCAGCTGGTGGCGGGCACAGTAGGCGACCAGATCGGGAACGCGCGCCATCGTGCCGTCGTCGTTCATCACCTCGCAGATCACACCGGCCGGGTTCAGCCCCGCCAGTCGCGCGAGATCCACCGCCGCCTCGGTCTGTCCGGCTCGCTCCAACACGCCACCGTTACGGCTCTTGAGCGGAAACACGTGGCCTGGCTGGACGAGGTCCCGCGGGGCGCTCTCGGGGTCGATCGCGACCTGGATCGTGTGCGCGCGATCGTGAGCGGAGATGCCCGTCGTGACGCCCTCCCGCGCCTCCACCGACACGGTGAAGGGCGTCTCGAAAGACGACTCGTTCTTGGCGGCCATCAGATCGAGCCCGAGCTCGTCGCAGCGCTCCGATGTGAGCGACAGGCAGATCAGACCGCGCCCCTCCTTGGCCATGAAGTTGATCGCCTCCGGCGTCGCGAACTGGGCCGCCAGCGTGAGATCGCCCTCGTTCTCGCGATCCTCGTCGTCGCAGACAACGACCATCTTGCCCTGCCTGATCTCCTCGATCGCCTCCTCCACGGTCGCGAATGGCGTGGTTGTCTTCGACTGGCTCATACGGTTTGCTCCCTCGAATCCCAATCAGGTCGATATGGGCACGCAGGGCAAGCCGGACAAGGACGCAGCGAGTGCAGTGTGCTTTGCACACAAGCTGGCCGATTGGAGATCCCATCGATCTCCAGTCGGTAGAACGCCGCTCCGGCGCCTCCATGCGTGTTCATATCCGGGCCTCCATGAGTCGCTCTACGTGCTTGGCGAGTACGTCCGCCTCCAGGTTGACCCGATCCCCGGGCTGCGCCCCGCCAAGGCTCGTACGGGCAAGCGTCTCGGGGATGAGCGATACCGAGAAGCCATCCTCGCGCAGCTCGCTCACGGTCAAGCTCACCCCGTCCACCGCCACCGACCCCTTCTCAACCAGGTAGCGCGCCAAGCCGCCCCCCGGGCTAGCGCCGATCTCGATGTCGAGCACCCGCGCAAAGCCCTCCTCGCGGATACCTTCGATTGTGCCGGTGCCGTCCACGTGTCCCTGCACGATGTGCCCGCCGAGACGGCCATCGGCGCGCACGGCGAGCTCCAGGTTGACCGCGGAGCCGGGCTCGAGGCGAGCCAGGGAGGATCGCCGCAAGGTCTCTGCCATTGCTTGCGCACGAAAGCTCCCGTCCCCGACATCGGTCGCGGTCAGGCAGACCCCGTTGACGGCCACCGAGTCGCCTTCGCGCATCTCGCCGGCCAGGCTCGTGGAGATCTCGAGCGTGGCACCGGCGGGGTCGCGCTCGACGCGACGCACGCTGCCCAGGTCGGCTATCAGGCCGGTGAACACGATCTCTCCCAACCCTCGAGCCGTTACCACTCACGCAAGCGAGCGGATATCAACAGGTCCTCGCCCACGCGCTCGCAGTCGAGTGTGAGCGCGCGCAATGCCTCTGAGATTCGCTCGACCCCTTCCCCCTCCAGAGGATCGCGCGCGGTGCGTCCTCCAAGCAGGATCGGTGCGAGAAACAGGCGGATCTCATCGACCTCCCCCGCGTCGAGGAATGCTCCCGCCAGATGCGGGCCACCCTCGAGCAAGACCGCGGCGACCCCATCCGCCCCCAGCTGCTCCAGCCCAGAGCGCACACGTGCGGGCTCATTCTCGCCGGTCGCGACAAGCACCTGTGCACCGGCGGCCTCCAGGGCGTCGGTATCAGAGCGAGCAGCGGCGCGCGAGACGATCACGGTCAGGGGGATGCGGTCGACGGCGCTGACGAGTTGCGAGCCGATCGGCAGCCGCGCAAGCGAGTCAAACACGACGCGGCGGGGCTGGCGCGGAAGCTCGGCGAGAATCCCGTCGGGACGTGCGGTGAGCTGTGGATCGTCGGCCAAAGCGGTGCCGATCCCAACGACCACGGCGTCGACCGATGCACGCCAGGTGTGGGCAAGCAAGCGACTTTCCTCGCCGCTGATCCACTGCGAATCGCCGGCGCGGGTGGCGACCTTGCCGTCGAGCGTCATCGCAGACTTGAACAAGACCCAGGGATGCCCCACCCGCGCGTGCTTGCGAAAAGCTTGGTTGAGCAGGCGTGCACGCGCCGCCAGCTCGCCATCGGCGACGATCACCTCGATGCCCTCGTCGCGCAGGATCCCGAGACCGCGCCCAGATGCCTTCTCGGTGGGGTCGTCAGAGCCGACCACCACGCGCGCGATGCCGGCCTGGACGATCGCCTCCGTGCACGGTGGCGTCTTGCCCACGTGACAGCAGGGCTCGAGCGATACGTACAAGCTGGCGCCGGTCAAGTCGGCCGCGCCGCATGCCTCGATCGCGTTGACCTCGGCGTGCGGTCCGCCGAAGCGCTCGTGGAAGCCTTCGCCGAGCACCTCCTCCTCGCGCGCCACGACAGCCCCAACGACAGGATTGGGCTTCACGTCGCGCGCTCCCTGCTCGGCGAGCTCGATCGCTCGCGCCAGGTGGGCACGGTCGGTGTCGGTGGTGATCGTCATGCGGTTATTAGGATAGGGACCCCACCCAAACCCCCACCCAAACCTTCGTCCATCCCGCCACCCAAACCCATCCTGGCGTGTGCCCACACGCTCGTCATCGCCCCGCGCGTGCACCGCGCGCGCAGCGTCCATCGAGCAGCCGGTAGACGTTCATCTCGGGGCCGGGTCGGTGAAATGCGAGCGGGTAGTAGTCAAAGCTCCAGTCGAAGTTGAACCCGGGAGGACTTGCGCCCGCGGAGTAGGGCGAGACTCGGTAGGCGACTTCGGCCTGGGCGCCCAGCGCGCGGTAATAGGCGACCGCCAAGGGCGCCGCCGACGGATCGGCCATCGCACGGCCCGACTCGGTCGAGCCGGTGATCACCCAGCAGTAGCCCTGGCGCTCGTACCACCCGATCAAGGCAGGGCCAAGCGTGGTCTCGTAGTCCTCCAAGGCGACCGGGTGGACCGTCTGTGGCGCGAGCGTGCCGTCGGGTGCGAGCACCGATTCCAAGGCCGGATACTTCTGCCAGCGCTTGACGTCCTGCTGGGCGCCGTCTCCCAGCCACGAGTTCAAGACGACCGGCTCGAGCACGATGCGAGCGCCGCGAGACACGTGGGAGGCCATCCAGGCACGCGTCAGGTTGCGCGTGTCGGCCCGGGCAAGCACCAGATCGTTGTGGACGCTGTAGAGCAGGCCTTGGCCGAGCAGGAGCACCGCCATGAGGGCGCCCACGAGGATTGTGGCTATGCGCGCGCGCGTGGCATGCCCCTTTTCGCGAACATCAGAGCCTTCGCGAACATCAGAGCCCCCCCCACCGAGCGCCCCCCACCCACCGGCGTTCGACGGGTCGCCGGCCGGCGACCGCTGGCGCCCGGACCGCGACCGGCGCGGGCCGGACACGCGCGCCGTGAGGACGCCGACGAGCAGGAGCGCGAAGTACGCGGCGAGCAGGCAGACGATCGGGAAGACCGGCAAGAGCCAGCGACCGAAGTAGCGATCTTGCAAGCCCATGAATGCGAGGAACAAGACCGCCGCGGGCACGAGCAGCCAAGCGACCCGGGACCGGCGCCACCAGATCGCAACAGCCCCTCCGAGCGCGGCGAGAACGGGCACCCAGCCGAGGCCCCATGTGAACGACCACAGGTAATAGAGCAAGCCCCCTTGCCTAGGCGCGCCGAGCTTGCCCTGGGCTTCCTCGGAGAGGCTCGACTGGTGCACCAGTTCAGCGTGAAAACGCTGGAAGTCGAGCAAGGCATAGGGATTGGCGAGCAAAAATGCGCCGAGGGCGACGATGCCGGCGATCACAAGCCCGCCGAGAGCGCGACCGCCGTCGCCGGTTCCGCTTGTGCCCCCCCCGCCTGTGCCCTTCCCCCCTGTGCCCTTCCCGCCTGTGCCCTTCCCGCCTGCGTCCCTCCCGCCTGCGTCCCTCCCGCCTGCGCCCATTCCATCTGTGCCCACTCCACCGGTGTGCGGCGCCGCCGCCAGATAGTGGCCGGCCGCGGCGGCGGCGAGCGGGACGATCGCGATACCGGCGGTGTACTTGCTCGCGCACGCCAAGCCCAGCCCGATACCCGCGAGCGCGTAGTCGCGCTTGCGCCCGTAGCGCATGATGCCGGCGCTTCCAAACAGCGACAGCGTGAGCGGCAACAGCGTGGCCGCGTCGTTGAGCGCGAGGTGTCCGTAGAAGACGGGTAGGAAGGCAACGGCCTGGAGAGCCGCGGCAAGCAGGCCCACACGGCGGTCGAACAGGCGGGCGCCGAGCAGGTAGAGCAGCCACACCGCACCGGTGCCAAGCAGGGCGACGATGACACGCGCCAGTAGGAACACACGATCGGGGTGCAGGGCGTATTCGTGGATGACGCCATGGCCGGCGCCGAACCAGAGGACGAACACGAGGTGCAACACGTAGGTGAGCGCGGGCGGGTTGACAAAGTAGCGGGGGTTGAGACCGTGCGCGGACATTTCGACCGCCTTGGGCACAAAATGGCCCGCCTCGTCGATGTTGTAGACGTAAGGCAGACCCTGTTCAATTCCCCACAGGCGCAGAGCCAAGGCGACGAGCAGGATGAAGAGGAGCACCGGCCAAGCCCACACCCGCGAGTTGCGCTTGGCCGTACTTAAAGAGGTGCCGCCCGGGCGCGCGTGGGGCACCCTCTGCTGTCCAGACCCGGGACGCCGCCGGGTGTCCGGAAGGGGCACGGGGTCAGGCGTATCAGCAGTTGGCATAGACCGCGTAGTAGCGGCTCGTGTAGACGCGTTTGAAGCCCTTCAAAGGCACCTGGTCGCGCGGATCGTCACCGAGATCGACAATCGCCTCGACGAACACGGCTTCGCCGAGGGGATAGATGGCGACACTGCCTGCTTGGATTCGGTGCTCGAGCTGGCCTGCGCCCTTGAGCGCGTCGGCGCTGGCCTGGCTGCGAGCGACGATGTTGCGCTGGCCGGTGCTGTCGAGGATCCAGCGGGCGTCGGGGATCAGCTTGTTGTTGGGCAGGGAAAGCAGCTGACAGCGCTCGAGCTGTGCGCTGACGGCGGGATTGTGCAAGGCGGCGACGAGCCCCTCGTGGAAGTCCTCGTGGTAGGCGAGCGTGGTGCGCAGGCTGGAGAGGCTGAGCGTGCGCGCCGCCGAGACGCCTCCGTAGATGACGAGCAAGGCCGCCAACGCCATCCATATACGGCGCAGAGCCGCTCCCTGCTCGAGCATCGACCAGCCGCCGATCGCAAGCGCACAGAAGACGAGCATGACGACGGCCGCACCCACCATGTAGCGGTCTACGACCGAGGCTCCGGCAGCGCCCTCGGCGATGAACACGAACAGGAGGCTCGCCAGCACCGCCAGCGGCACGAGCACGCGCCGCGGCGCGAGCCAAATCGCGATTGGTGCACCGGCGATCGCGCCGAGCACCACCGGCAGCTTGTCGATGCGCACCGCGTATGACCAGGTCGAGGAGAGGACTTCTGAGAATTTCTCGGTGCGCCCGAGTTCGGCGGCCAGACCTGAGGTGGAGTGCAGGGAATAGAGCGGGTTGCCGGTCACGAGACCGTCAACCCCGATCCACAGCACAGGGGCGATCGCGGCGAGCGCCACGTAGCGCAGGCGTGTGGAGTGCCCGGCCGGGTGGGTGGGCCTGGGGCGGGTGGGCCTGGGGCGGGTGGGAATTCCCGTACACCACAGCCAGTAGAGGCCGCTCAAGAGCCAGGCATCGGGCCGCAGCAAGCCTGCGGCCGCGAGCAAAGCGAACACGAGCGGCCCGCGCCGTGGACGCTCGATCTCCAAGGCGGTGGCCCACACTATGAGCGCGACATAGGAGATATCGAGATAACCCTGGGCGGCGAGGTTCTCGACGAAGAAGCGGCTCAGCACGAGCAGTCCGGCAAGCGCGCCGACGACCGGGCCAAAGCACGCGCGCCCCACACGGTAGACGCCGGCCACGAGTGCCACGAAGGAGGCGATCGAGCCGAACACCATCAGCCGTGCGCCACCCTGGCCAAAGACCGAGCAGAAGGCACCGAAGGCGATCGCCAGGGGATGCTCGGTGGGGCCACGGTAGACGCAGAAGTCGGGGGTGTGCAGATGCAGAACGTCGCGGCCCCACAGGAGCGCATAGAAGGAGTCGTAGGTGGGGTAGGTCGGGAAGGCGAAGTAACCGGCGACGGCCAACACGCACATGACCACGAAGGCGAAAGTCGCCCAGCGCGAGGCCGGCATGGCACGCAGTCTCTGGAGTTGGAGGCCGCCGGGTCTGGGCGGGTAGGAGCTAATCGTCGATGCGCTTGCCATCCGGTCGTAGAGCCTAGAGAGATAGTCTGTCGTGGGTGAAGCTCATCATCCAGATCCCCTGTTTCAACGAGGAGGAGCAGCTGCCGCAGACGCTTGCCGACCTCCCGCGCGAGGTCGACGGCTTCGACGTCGTTGAGTGGCTGGTCGTCGACGACGGCTCCACGGATACGACGGTCGCGGTCGCGAGGGCGGGCGGGGTCGATCACGTGGTGCGCTTGACCAACAACAAGGGCCTGGCCGCCGGCTTTCAGGCGGGGCTTGACGCGTGCCTGAAGCTCGGTGCGGACGTGGTCGTGAACACGGACGCCGACAACCAGTACTACGGCGCGGATGTGGCCAAGCTGGTGGGCCCGATCCTGAAAGGCACCGCGGACATGGTCGTGGGAGACCGCGAGGTGAGCAATATCGAGCACTTCTCGGCACCGAAGAAGGCGTTGCAACGCCTCGGCTCTTGGGTGGTGCGCCAGGCCTCCTCGACGTCGGTGCCGGACACGACCTCGGGCTTCAGGGCGTATAACCGCGAGGCCGCGATCCAGCTCTTGGTGGTCTCCAAATTCACCTATACGCTGGAGACGATCATCCAGGCCGGCAAGCAGCTCGTGGCGATCGACCACGTCCCGATCAGGACCAACCCCAAGACGCGCGAGTCGCGCCTGTTCCCGTCGATGGGAGCCTACGTGCGGCGCAACTCGATCTCGATCTTCAGAATCTATGCGCAGTACGAGCCGTTGCGCGTGTTCTGGAGCCTGGCCGCCGCGATCGGGCTCGTGTCACTCGCGGTCTGGATCCGCTTCGTGGTGGCCTATGCGGAAGGCAACGGCAAGGGACACGTGCAGTCCTTGATCCTGGGCGCGGTGCTGTTCATCGCGGCAGTCGTGCTTTGGGCCCTGGGCGTGATCGGCGACCTGCTCGCGGCGCAGCGGGTGATGACACAGAAGACTTTTGAGCGGGTGCGGCGGATCGAGCTGCAACTCGGTGTGGAGCCCTCGCACTACGAACCCGGTCGAGCCCTCCAGCCCGGCAAGCCGACCGACCCCCACGCAACACCCGCCGCGGGCCAGGCCGTGGACGGGGAGGCCGTGAAGGTATGAACGCGGGAGTCACGGTCTCCGAGGACGGGATCGTCACAGGCAATACCTACGACAAGTACGGTTCGACCAACCCGCTGGTGCGGCGCATGATGGATGGCTTCGAGCGCACGCTCGACGAGCTCTTCAGCGCCGCGAGCCCGACCTCGCTGCTCGACGTGGGCTGTGGCGAGGGGGTGCTGGTGCACAAGTGGGCGCAGCGACTCGGCCACGCGCGTGTGGTGGGAATCGATCTGGAGGAGCCTTCGATACAGGCCGGCTGGGCGCAGCGTCAAGCGCCCAACCTCGAGTACAAGGTGATGCGCGCCGAGCACCTGCCGTTCGCCGAGAACGAGTTCGACATGGCCTGCGCGATCGAGGTGCTCGAGCATCTGCCCGAGCCCGAGCACACGCTCGCGGAGATGGCGCGCTGCGCCGAGCACCGGCTGCTCGTCTCGGTGCCCAGGGAGCCGCTGTGGCGGATGCTGAACATGGCGCGTGGCGCATACCTGACCGATCTCGGCAACACCCCGGGACATCTGAACCACTGGTCCAGGCGCTCGTTCGTGAAGCTGCTCTCGCGCTACGGGAAGGTCGTGGAGGCACGCTCGCCGTTTCCCTGGACGATGCTGCTTGTCCGCCTCTAAGGACCTGCCGGCCCGACCTCTCCTGAGGCGCGCGCGGGACGAGCGCAATGGACCCGAGCAAGACCGCTCCTACGGCAGCGGCGCGCGGCTGCTCTCTATCGGGATCGCCTCGACGGGGCTCCTGACCTTCGCGTACTTCTCGATCGCAAGCCACGTGCTCGGGGAAGTGCAGGCCAAGCGGCTGGACCTGTTGTGGTCGATCATGTTCGTGATCATCTCGGTCATCTACCGGCCGATCGAACAGCTGCTGAGCCGCACGATCGCCGACCGCAGGGCACGGGGCCACGCGCAGCACTCCGTGAAGGTGCCGATCGCGATCCAGGCAAGCTTCGCCTTGGCATTCCTGATCGTCGCGCTGGCGCTGCACGAAGAGCTGATCACAGGCGTGTTCGGGCACCATGCGGCGCTGTATTGGGTGCTCGTCGTGGGCACGCTGGCCTACGGCGCCAGCTATTTTGCGCGGGGCTGGCTCGCTGGTCACGAGTACTTCGGGCTGTTCGGCGGACTGGTGCTGATGGAGTCGATCTCGCGCCTGTGCTTTGCGCTGGCGGTCGCGATCGGCCTGACGAGCGGGCAGACGGCGGTGGCGCTGGGGATCGCGGCGGCGCCGTTTGTCTCGCTGGTGGTCGTGCCGGTGGCGTTTGCACGCCGATCCGGCGAGCCGGAGGGAGCGCCGGAGCTGGAGGAGCTCGACGCCGCCTTGGCGGTGGTGGGTGGGCCTGCGTCGATGGGGGTCGAGGAGGCTGTGGCCGCGGATGAGCTCTCGCTGAGGCGTGGGTCGGGCTTTGCCTTTGCCGTATCCGGGGTGATGCTCTCCGAGCAGACGCTCCTAAACGCGGCGGTGCTCACCGTGGATGTGACCTCCACGAACGCGGCGCTCGCGGGGATCGTGTTCAACGTGCTGCTGATCGCGCGGGCACCGCTACAGCTGTTCCAGGCGATCCAGACCTCGCTGCTGCCTCATCTGACGGGTCTGGAGGCGACGGCCGGCCACGCGGCGTTCTCGAAGGCGATCAGAGTGACGGTAGTGGCGATCGCCGGGTTCGCACTGGCGGTGGCGCTCGGGCTGCTGGCGATCGGCCCACCGGTCATGAAAGCGCTGTTCGGCCAAAGCTTTGAATATGGACGCGTAGGACTGGCCTTGATCGGGCTGGGAATGGGCATGCACCTGGCCTCCGGTGCGCTCAACCAGGCAGCCCTGGCGCGCAACCAGGCGCGCACCGCCGCCATCTGCTGGATCGCGGCGGCCATCGCGTTCGTGGCTTGGATGCTGACGCCGCTCGTATCC
>DATMPT010000312.1:0-2918 GCA_035567355.1 Solirubrobacteraceae bacterium | reverse complement strand
CGCGACGGGAGCCGCCGTGAGTGGACGTTCGCCGAGGTGGAGCGGGCCGGTGGCGGGATGGCGGGCGCGCTCCTCGCACGGGGCGTGCACAAGGGAGACGTCGTGATGACCCTGATCGGCAACCGGCCGGAGTGGGTGCTCGCGATGATGGCGTGCTTTCGGATCGGGGCGGTCGTGCTGACGTGCACCGAGCAGTTGCGCGCCAAGGACCTGCGCCTGCGCCTGGAGGCGGCGCGTCCAAGCCTGATCGTGGCCGACCGGCGCAACCGCGAGCAGATCGAGGCCGCTGGGCCGGACTGCCAGGTCCTCTATGTGCCGGATGAGTCGTTGCTCGAGGCCGAGGGCGCGCCGTTCGCCGAGATGACCGAAAACGATCCGGTCCTGATCGCGTTCACGAGCGGCACGGCGGGCGAGCCCAAGGCGGTGGTGCATGGGCAGCGCTACCTGTATGGCCAGCGCCTGCAGGCCGAGCATTGGCTGGGCGCCGAAGCGGGGAACCTGGTGTGGTGCACGGCGGCGAGCGGGTGGAGCAAGTCGGCGCGCAACGCCTGGATCGCGCCGTGGCTGATGGGAGCGAAGGCCCTGCTGCACGACGCGCGCTTCGACCCGCACGAGCGCCTGGAGCTGGTCGAACGCGAGCAGGTCAACGTCCTGTGCATGGCCCCGACGGAGTACAGGGTGATCGCCAAGCGCGCGAGGCTGCGGGCGCTGCCGAGCTTGAAGGGGATGGTGGCCGCCGGTGAGGCGCTGAACCCCGAGGTGCTGAAGGTGTGGCGGGCGGCAACCGGCCTGGAGATCAGGGACGGCTATGGCCAGACCGAGACCGGTCAGATGACGGGCATGAGAGTTGGGATCTCCGTTCGTGCCGGATCGATGGGAAGGGCGCTGCGGGGAGTCCGATTGCGCGTCCTCGGGGGCGAGCTGGTCGCCGACCCCAGGAGCGTGCCGACGTTCTTCCTCGGCTACCTCGGCGAGGGCGTGACGCGCGGCGGGGACGGCGCATGGCGGGTCGAGGACCGCCGCGAGGGCGGCGCGTGGTACACGGGCGACCAGGTGAGCGAAGACGAGGACGGCTATCTGCACTTCGACGGCAGGGCCGACGACGTGATCGTCTCCGCCGGCTACCGGATCGGGCCGTTCGAGGTCGAGTCCGCGCTCGTGGCCCATCCGGCTGTCGCCGAGGCGGCGGCCGTATCCGCCCCCGACGAGGAGCGCGGCGCGGTCGTGCGCGCGATCGTCGTATTGCGCGACGGGCACGAACCCTCGGCCGAGCTCGTCAACGAACTGCAGGAGCACGTCAAGCACGAGACCGCCCCGTACAAGTACCCGCGCATCGTCGAGTTCACAAAGGAGCTGCCCAAGACGGCCAGCGGCAAGATCAAGCGAGCGCAGTTGCGAAGCTGAGCCTGGCCGGCGGGCTTACGGCAACCGGTCTGCACTACGCAGCGTCGCGGACTGGGGCTGCTCGCCGCCAGGTATCCCGCTGCACCCTGGCCGCTTCCAGGAGCGCCCGGTAGTCAGCAGCGACGAGGGTTACGCGCTCGGCGAGCTTGCGCCCCATCTGCTCGACACCGTCCTGCGCTTGGGGCCGGCTGACCTCGCCGGCCTTCGCACACACGAAGACGATGTCCAGGTGCCCGTTGTTCTCCTTGCCGTGCAGCGGCACGCTGGATTCCATCTCCGCGAACACAGGCCACCAGCGCTCTACGACAAAGCCGGCGAACACCAGGGCATCTTCGATATGGCGCCATGCGCTCTCTCCGGAGTGGTGAAACGTAAACGCCATCTTCCCTCCGGACTTGAGCTTGCTTGCGGCCTCGGCAAAGACATTGCCGAGCACGGTCGTGTAGAAGGCCCCGTCGCGACCACGACCGGGGTTGTGCACCGCCTCGCGGGTATCGTCCACAACCGGCTTGGCAAAATTCGCGTAGTCGTCCTCGAGCGCCAGCCGCAGCCACACGTAGAAGTAGTCCGACAGCTCGGAGTACATGACGCTGTCGGCGAACGGCGGATCGGTGATGACCACGTCGACCGAGCCGTCGGGCACCTGTTCGAGCACCTCCGAGGACTGGTTGAGCAGCAGCATGTCGGCCTCGTCGTTGACAAGTTGCTCAAAGCGCTCGGCGGGACGCCCGGCCAGGCGCTCGCCGGGAATCGCCACCTTCTCGGCCTTGGCGCCCCTAAACCTCCGCTCGATGGGCGCGTCGGCCCACTGCCGGCCGCGCAACAGCCGTTCCTTGAAGAGCGTCGAGTAGCCGCCCGAGGAGCGGTGCACACCCCAGAGGTTGGCCTCCAGCGGCTCCTTGGCCGGGATGAACGCGTGATGGGCGAAGACATGGCGGATGGCACCGGTCCCCAGCCCCTTTGCGCCGCAGAACATGCTGTTGAATTCCAGTGCCGCGGACGCCAGGAGCGTCAACAGCTCGCGCGACGGCGCATCCTCGACCTCACGCACCGCGCCAAAGAGCATGTCGAGACCCATGAGTTGGCGTGCGTTGAACATGTGGTGCCAGTAGCGATAGCCGTACTTGCGCATCTGGTTGGTGTTGAACCCGGCAGGGATCCCCTCGCGCGGGATGCGCAACTCCTCAAAGCGCTTGGTCACCTCCGCGACGATGGCCGCGTAATGCGCGATGTCGCCGGTGCTCGGCTTCTGGTGGCGCTTGCCGCAGGTGTCGCACCAGACCGTGAGAGACCGCATCCGGTGCGTAGGCGGCGTCTCTGCGGTGCCAATCGCGCTGAGGATGCGATCGGAGTGCCCACACGTGTCGCAGCGGTAATGCGTGTTCTTCGTGCGGCGCTCGGCGGGGACGAAGCGGTGCGCGCAATCCGGACACTGCACTTCAGCGCGGACCGCCGGAGTCCACCACGGGTGACCGCAGCCCGGACAATCCACGAGGCCTGCCCCCTTTCTCGCC
>DATMPT010000311.1:0-4977 GCA_035567355.1 Solirubrobacteraceae bacterium | reverse complement strand
GTAACGCGCGCGCATTCGCCGGCCGGGCGACTCTCGATGGTGGATCGCACGCGCGTGATGTTCGCCAGAGCGCTTGCCCGTGACCCATCGCTGGTCGTGATTGACGATCCGGTTCTCACCTCCAATACCAACGAACGCGACGACCTCTACCTGCTGCTTCGCACGGTGGCCCGCGAGCGGGGCGCGGGGCTGCTCGTCGCCTCCGACGATCTGCCGGCGCTGCAGGGCTTCGACGTGTTCATGTCGATCTCCGCTCGTGAAATCTGCTCCAGCGAGCCCAGCGCCCTGATCGTGCCCTTTCCTACGTTGCCGCGCCTCGGACCGGTTTGCGACACCGGCTCATGAGCCCGCTTGAGAGCGCACTCTCGTTGCAGGAGGTCGTCAAGCACTATCCAAGCGGCGGCGAGACCGTACGCGCCGTCGACGGCGTCTCGCTGGAGATCGAGGCGGGCGAGTTCGTGGCCCTATACGGGCCGAGCGGCTCGGGTAAGACCACGCTGCTGAGACTTGCCGCTGGGTTGATGACACCCGACAGCGGCAAGGTGCAGTTCGATGGTCGCGATGTGGCCGGCATGTCCTCGCGCGAGAGCGCGTCCTACAGGCTGCGCGATGTGGGTTTCGTGTTCCAATCGTTCCACCTGATGCCGGCGACCTCGGCGCTTGACAATGCACTCATAAAGTTGCCGATCCTTGGCTACACCGTGCGCGAGGCGCGCGAGAAGACGACACCGTGGTTGTGCCGGGTCGGCCTTGCCGACCGCCTCGATCACCGCCCCGAGCAACTCTCTATGGGCGAGCGCCAGCGCGTGGCGATCGCGCGTGCACTGGTGGGGAATCCACGCCTGGTGCTTGCCGATGAGCCGACGGGCAACCTCGATTCCAAGCGTACGCACGAGATTCTGAGCTTGCTGGGAGAGGTCAGTCACGAATGCCGTATTCCGACGCTCCTCGTAACACATGACGCCGAGGCCCTTGCGTTTGTCGACCGCACGCTCACGCTGCGCGACGGGCGTCTGCTCGATGGCATGGACGCGGAACTGGCTCAGCTTTCCTCGTGAGCAATCCAGCCAATCCCAAGGTTCTTGGGATGCGTATCACGATGTTGTTTTTTCTATACCGCCGCCGTTTGCGCGCCCATCCGGTGCAAGAGCTCCTGGCCGGTGCCGGTATAACCGTTGGCGTGGCGCTCGTTTTTGGCGTCCTACTCGCCAACGCGAGCCTGACCAGCTCAGTCGAGCGGCTTGTCCATGGACTGTCAGGCTCTGCCCGCCTCACGCTCATGGCGCGCTCCCCTGCGGGCTTTTCCGAACAGCTGACGGGAACGGTTCGACGGCTCCCGGGGGTACAGATTGCCACGCCGGTGCTGCGCCAGAACATGACGATCGCCGGGCCGGGCGGGCGCCAAGCCATCCAGCTTGTCGGGGTCTCCTCGAGCCTTGCGTCCCTGGGCGGCATCGCCCAGCAGGAGCTTGGTAACGGTGCGTTGTTGCTTTCTGGTGGCGTCGGCTTGCCCAGTGGCCTGGCGAGCACGATCGGCGCGCGTCGCGGCAGCGAGGTCTCGCTGACCGGGAATGGCCGTACACACTCGGCGCCGGTGGGCGCGGTCATCACCGGAGAAGCCGTCAAAGCGCTCGAAGGCTGCCCCGTGGCCGTGGCGCTCCTACCGGTTGCCCAGCACCTGGTCGAACGCCCTGGACGCATCACTGAGCTCCTGATCGAGCCGGGCCCTGGCCGCCAGGCGCTTGTCGCAAACGAGTTGCGCCGTCTGGCGCGGGGACGCTTGGATGTCGAGCCGGCCAATCGTGAACTGGCCTTGCTGGCACAGGCCACCAAGCCCAACCGGCAGTCGACAACGCTGTTTTCGGCGATCAGCCTGATGGTGGGCTTCCTGCTCGCCCTCAACGCGATGCTACTCACGGTACCTGAGCGCCGTCGCTTCATCGCCGAGTTGCGCATGCAGGGCTATGAGCCGCGCCAGATCCTGGTACTCCTGGCCTTCCAGGCGATCTCCCTCGGTCTGGTCGCCTCGCTCCTCGGCGTGGCCCTCGGCGCCCTGCTCTCGCGCACTGTCTACCACCAGGTGCCCGACTACCTGACCGTTGCCTTCCCGATCAGCGCCGAGCAATCGCTGCCCTTCAGCGCGGTGCTGCTTGCGCTCGGCTGCGGTGTACTCGCCACGATGCTCGCCTCGCTCTCTCCGGTGTTTGACCTGCGTCCCAAGCGCCCCGCCGATGCGGTATTCCGCGAAACCGCCGGCAGCGGCGAGCTGGTGCTTGTCAGCACCGTCGTGCGGGCGGCAGCCGCGGGCGTGGCTCTGATCGCGCTTGTCGGGATGGCGGTAACGGTGGTGCCGGCCTTGACCATTCTCGGCGGCGTGATCCTGGCAATCGCCACGCTCTGCCTGATCCCGGGCGTGCTTGCGGTAATGGTTCGCCTGCTGCCACGTTTTGCCGAGCGCAGCCGCAGCGGGACGGTGGTCGTCGCCATGTCGGAGTTGCGGGCCATCACGAGTCGCTCGATCGCGTTGGCGGCGATTGCAGGTTTGGCGGTATATGGGAGCGTGGCGATCGGCGGCGCCCGCGACGATCTGTTGCGGGGGATCGAAACCGCTACTGCCCAGTACCACGGGACGGCTGCCATCTGGGTGACCGCGGGCAACGACGTCTTCAATACCAATGGCTTCGCCGTCGATGGCAGGCCCGCGAAGATCGCACGCATTCCCGGCGTTCGCTCTGTGAGGGTCTACCAGGGAGGCCTGATCGATATTGGCACCAGGCGCTTGTGGGTGCGGGCCAGACCGTCAGCCGATCCGATGTTCGAATCCAGCCAACTGGTGAGTGGGAGCTTCAAGCGTGCAGACGCGTTGATCAGAGACGGTGGCTGGGCGGCGGTGTCCAGCGGCTTTGCCGCCGAACACGCGCTGAAGGTGGGGAGCTCGTTTGCCTTGCCCACCCCCTCGGGCCCGGTGCGAACGCGCGTAGCCGCAATCACCACCAATTCGGGTTGGCCGGCGGGCACTATTACTCTCAGCAGCGCCGCCTATGGGCGGTGGTGGAGGACTACAGAAGCCGCTGCGCTCGAGGTCGACATGCGGCCCGGGGCAGATGCTCTCGCAGAGACGCTTGCTATTCGTAGGGCACTTGGCTCGCAGGGCAGCCTGTCGGTTCAGACAAGAGCGCAGAGTGCCGCCGAAGCCGATGCGAGCGCTCGTCAAGGTCTGCGTACGCTCAGCCAGATTTCGACGCTTGTGCTCGTCGCCGCGGCGCTTGCCATAGCGGCCGCGCTGAGCGCCACGGTGTGGCAGCGGCGCGAACGTCTGGCTTCATTGAAGATCCAGGGCTACAGCGTTAGCCAACTGTGGCGCGGGCTGTTGCTGGAGAGCGGCCTGATGCTTGGCGTCGGATCGGCCGTGGGTGCGCTCGTTGGGGTTTATGGGCATGCCCTCGCGGCTCACTGGCTGATGATTACAACGGGTTTTCCCGCGCCTTTCTCGATCGGAGTCGCACAAGTCATCCTCACGCTTGCGCTCGTCACGGTGATCGCGCTGGCGGTCATCGCGCTGCCCGGCCTTGCCGCGGCGCGCGTGTCGCCCAATATGAGCCTGCGAGAGTGAACCGGCCGCTGCGCCAAGCCGCGGGTGCGCAATTCTATCCCTGTGGTTCGGGTAATACCCAAGGACGGATTTTGCTTGGCGGCAGACTTCGCCCATAGCGCGCATCGCTACTGGCTGACGGTGTTCCCGCGCGTGGTCCGCGAAGTGTGCGGCACGCGCAGGCTCGCCAAGCGCATCCCCGACCCGGTGCTACGACGCTTGGCGCTCGAGGCGCTCAACCGCAAGCGCGGCAACCTCGAGGGAGCCGCGGCTTTTGCGGCGCTTGTGTCCAGCGATAAGCGGCCTGTTGTGGTTCGGGCTCTGGTCGCCTGCCAGACGATCTGCGATTACTTGGATCTGCTTTGTGAGCAACCGAACCAAGACCCTGTGGCGAATGGACGCCGGTTGCACGAGGCGCTATTCGTCGCAACCACGCCTGGAAGCGGCCACTCCGACTACTACCGCCACCACGAGCACGGCGAAGACGGCGGCTACCTGAGAGCGCTTGTCGAGTCCGCAAGGGGGGCACTGGCAGAGCTCCCACTGCTTGTGCCGCTGAGTGCGCCGATGAGCCGGGCGACTCGACGTATCGCTGCCTATCAGACGTTCAACCATGGCAACAACGAAGGTTCTTATGCTCCGTTCGAGCATTGGGCCTCGGCGGAAACACAACCGGCCACGGGGCTGAAGTGGTGGGAGACCGGCGCAGGCGCCGGGTCTACGCTGGGCCTCTTGGCGCTGATCGCCACGGCAGCCGATCCGCACCTCGGGCGCACGGATGTACCGGCAATCGAGAATGCATATTTCCCGTGGATCGGCGCCTTGCACTCCTTGCTCGACAGCTTGGTTGACCATGAAGAAGACCGAATCACGGGCGAGCGGGGGCTAATCGATTGCTATCTGTCTCCGACTGACGCAGCCGCTCGCATGCGCGGGATCGCCCGGGAGGCACTACGCCAGGCGGTGGCGCTTCCCGCGGGCAGGCGCCACGCGCTGATTTTGGCAGCGATGACGAGCTTTTATGTATGCGAGCTCCATAGCTCGGTATCGCCCCATGCGCAGCTGGTGGCTCCTTCTGTGCTCGAGGCAATCGGCGGGCTGGCCGCTCCCACGATGGCTATCCTTGGCGTGCGCCGCTCTTTGCGGCGCACGACCTGTGATTCGTGGGAGTCCGGGCCGCTTACGGTGCCCGAGCTGCATTTCGGTAAGCATTACCGCCTCGCCCGGGCATCTCGAAAGTCAAGTACCTGACTTTCCTCTTTTTTTTGCTTGCGCGCCGAGCGACCATGCTCTGGTCACGAGCCGATGCCCATTCGGTCCTGTGCCCCCCAAGGGGGGCTGGTTGGCCGGCTCCGCCCGCAAGCGCAATGTCAGGTCTTGTGCTT
>DATMPT010000310.1:0-3482 GCA_035567355.1 Solirubrobacteraceae bacterium | reverse complement strand
CCCGCGCTCGTCATCACGCGCCCCGACCGTCCCGCCGGCCGCGGTCGCAAGCTCACCGCACCACCCGTCGCCGATGCCGCTCGTGCGCTCGGCCTAAAGCTCTATCAACCCGAGAGCGTCAATCACCCGGATGCGCGCGAGCTGCTCGCAAGCCACGCTCCGGAAGCGGTGATCGTGTGCGCCTTCGGTGCGCTCATCAAGGAGCCGCTGCTCTCTCGCTACGAGCTGCTCAACGTGCACCCCTCCCTACTCCCTCGCTGGCGCGGGGCGGCGCCTATCGAGCGCGCGATCATGGCCGGCGACGAGCGCACCGGCGTCTCGATCATGCGCCTCACAGCTGGTCTGGACAGCGGGCCGGTGTGCTTGGCCCAGGGCGAGCCGGTCACCCCCCACGACACGTTCGGATTGCTTGCACCTCGCCTGCAGCGAAACGGGGGAGAGCTGCTCGTGAGCGCGCTCGACGCGCTCGATCGTGGCGAGCGGCTTTCTTTCGCGGAGCAGGACGAGCAGCTCGTCACCTACGCCGAGAAGATCGCCTCAGCCGATCGCCTGCTCGACCCGAGCAAGCCCGCGTCAGAGCTCGAGCGGCTGGTGCGCGCTCTGCACCCGCACATCGGTGCGCGCGTGGCCCTTCCCGGCGGCGCCTTGCTGGGTGTGCAGCGGGCGGCGCTCGCGCCCGGAGCCTCCTCTGGCCGCGGCGTGCACGCCAGCGAGGGTCATCTGCTGCTCGATTGCGCGGATGGGGTGCTGGAGCTGCTGGTGGTGCAACCGCCGGGCAAGCGTGCGATGGGCGCGGACGCCTTCCTGCGTGGCCACGGACTTGTGGGCGCATGATGGCCCGTCCCCGGGAGCTCGAGGGCAAAGGCCCGCAGAACCGTGCGCGGCGGCCGAGGCGCGCGGAAGCGGTGTTCGTCGCCCCTGCCAGGCGCTGCGCCTATGCGGTCATCCGTCGCGTGTTCGAGCATGGCGCCTACGCCGACCAGGCTCTGCAAGCCCAGGCCGATCAGCTCGACGCCCGCGACCGGGCGCTGGCGATGCGGCTCGCCTACGGCGCGATCCAGCGCCGCCTCACGCTCGATCGCCTGATCGAGCGGCTCGCGCGACGGCCGGTCGAGCAACTCGATCCGCCCTTGCTCGCGGCGCTGCGCCTCGGCATGTACGAGCTGCTCTACCTGAGCGGCGCCCCCGACCGCGCGGTCGTCGCCGACTGCGTCGAGCTGGCAAAGACAGGTCGCGGCCCCGGCCATGGGCTCGTCAACGCGGTCCTGCGCCGCGCTGCGCGCGAGGGCGCGCCCGCACTGCTGGGAGAGCTGCGCGATGACACGCCCGAGCGGGCGGCGATTGCCCACTCCCACCCGGAGTGGATCGCGCGCATGTGGTGGCGGGAGATCGGTCGCACAGAAGCCTTGGCCCTGATGGCGGCCGGCAACGAGCCCGGCGAGCTGGCCGTGCGTGTCAATACGCTGCGCGCCGACCCTGCCACTGTGGCGAGCGGGCTGGCGCTCGCCACCCACACCGATCCGGACGTGCCCGAGGCGCTCGTGCTCGACGGCCCCTTCGACCTGCACGGATCGAGCGCATGGGCCGAGGGTGCGATCCTCGCCCAGTCGCGTGCCGCGATGCTCGTCGCCCGCGTGCTCGACCCTCAACCGGGCGAGCGCATACTCGACCTGTGCGCCGCCCCGGGCGGCAAGAGCACGCACATCGCCGCACTGATGGGCAACCAAGGCGAGGTCCTGGCGGTGGAGCGCAATCCTGTGCGCGCATCTGAGCTGCGCGACACCGCCCGGCGGCTGGGCGCGAGCAGTGTGCGCGTCGAGGTGTCAGACGCGACTCATCCCCGGCCGGAGGGGGATCTGTTTGACCGGGTGCTCGTCGATCCGCCTTGCTCGGGCCTAGGCACCCTGCAGGCGCGCCCTGACCTGCGCTGGCGCGTCACGCCGGCTCACGTGGAGGAGCTGACCCTGATCCAGGCGTCGATCCTGGATGCCGGCGCCCGCGCACTCCGTCCGGGCGGCGTGCTGGTCTACTCGACATGCACCATCTCGCCGGCAGAGAACGAGCGACAATTGGAACTTTTCCTCAGACGTAACTCGCGGTTTGCGCTCGAGGACATTACGCACGTGCAGCGCTCCCATCCCCACCCCAGCATGCCCAAGGCGCTGCTGACAATGCCGCATCGCGACCGCACCGCTGGCTTCTTCATCGCACGGATGCGGCGAGTAGACGACCCCCCGGCGGGTAGGCTCTGAGCATGGAGGGCGAGTATCCGACCAAGGCAGAGCAGGTAAACCTTGGGCCACTGTGCCCCAACTGCTCCGAGCCTTGGCTGCGACCCACCAACCTCCCCGGCCGCTATCGCTGTGTCTACTGCCTGCACCGCTTCGAGCTCTCATCCGTGTGCCCCAACTGCGGTGAGCACTCGACGATCGTGCGCATGTCCTCCACCGCGATCCTAAAGTGCAACAACTGCGGTGACAGCATGTTGATGGCCATATGAGCACCTGGCGGCACTGGGCGGCGTCCTCCTCGCATATGTGCTGAAGAACCGCGGTCGGTGCGTCCTTGCCAGCTGCCCTGTGCGTTCACATGAGCTCGTCGTCTGAGAGGATCTGAGCATGGCAACCGGAGATCTCCTGCGCGAGGTGTGTGTGGCGCCTTCGATCCTCTCGGCCGACTTTGCGCGCTTGGGCGAGCAGGTGGGGGAGGTCCTCGCGGCCGGTGCGCGCGTGATCCACGTCGACGTCATGGACGGTCACTTCGTACCGCCGATCACGCTCGGCCCAATGGTTGTGTCCGCGCTGCGCGAGCGGGTGGAGGAGGTGGGGGCCGTGCTCGACGTGCACCTGATGATCGAGCGTCCCGAGCGCCACGTCGAGGATTTCGTCAAAGCCGGTGCGCACTCGGTCACCTTCCACCTGGAGGCCACGCCGCACGCCGAGTACGTGGCGGAGACGATTCGCGCAGGCGGGGCCTGCGTGGGGGTGGCGATCAATCCCGCGACCTGGGCGGACCTGCTCACGGAGCTTGTGGGCGCCGTGGACCTCGTTCTGTGCATGACCGTCAGCCCAGGTTGGGGTGGACAGCCGTTCATCGCCCGCTCCCCCCCGAAGATCCGGCGGTTGCGAGAGGTATTGGATGGTGTGGTGCCCGAGCCCGGTCGGCCAGCCCCACCGGGCAACTTCTTGACTGGTGCCGCGGCGCTCGAGGTGGACGGCGGGATCGATCCGCGCACCGCGCCGATCTGCCGCGCAGCGGGTGCGAACCTGTTTGTCGCCGGCTCGGCCGTGTTCGGGTCGCCCGACCCTGCCGCCGCCTACCGTGCGATCGCCGACGCCGTCGGCGCTGTCTGAGCTCACTGGGCGAGCCCGCTCAGCCTGGGGCGGGCACTGCCTGGCGAGCCGGCGTGCCGCGCCGGTAGACCACGCCAAGCATCAGCGCCAGCAGGCTGGTCGCACCGAGATAGCCGATCTCGGTGCGCA
>DATMPT010000309.1:0-2313 GCA_035567355.1 Solirubrobacteraceae bacterium | reverse complement strand
CCAGTACGCGCGTGTTGCGTGTGACCGGCGTGACACCGCTGCCCAGGAACTGCCGCAGGTCGACGATCGGCAGGAGCTGGCCGCGCACGTTGGCGAGGCCCTTGATCCAGGACTTGGCTCCCGGCACGCGCGTCGTGTTCGTGGGCACGCCGAGCACTTCGCGCGTCTCCTCGCGCGCCACGAGATACAGGTCCCCGGCCATGCGCAGCGCCACCCCGACCCATTCGCGCCCGGCGGTGGCCTCCTGGCTCTGCTGCGCGGACACGGCACGGCCGCGCCGCTCGAGCTCCGCGAGCAGCTCGAACGGGCGGTCCCGCAGCGACTTCAGCGCCACTTCCGCTGGGGGTGGGGCTGGGTCGGTGCTCATGAGGACAGGGTCGCCTGCGCTTTGGCGACCAGTTGATCGGGAGAGACGGGTTTCACCATGTAATCGACCGCCCCCTGGCGCAGCCCCCAGATGCGGTCGGTCTCCTGCCCCTTGGAGGTGACCATGATGATGGGGATGGTACGGGTGCGCGGATCGTTGGCGAGGGCGCGCGTCGCCTGGTAGCCGTTCATGCCGGGCATGACGATGTCCATGAAAATCAGGTCAGGGCTCATCTCGCGCGCCAGGCGCACGCCTTCGGCGCCGTCGGCCGCCGCAGCGGTGCGGTAGCCGTGCTTCTCGAGCGCCTTCTGCATGACGTGCAGCTCGGTCGGTGAGTCGTCAACGATCAGGATCAGCGCCATGAGCATCATCTCCCGATATGGGTCTCGATCGCCGAGAGCAGCTCGTCCTTGGTGAAGGGCTTGGTCAGGTAGTGCTCGGAGCCGACGATGCGACCACGCGCGCGATCGAACAGTCCATCCTTGGAAGACAACATGATGACGGGTATCGAGCGGAACACCTTGTTGTGTTTGATGAGCGAGCAGGTCTGGTAGCCGTCCAGGCGCGGCATCATGATGTCCACGAACACGATATCCGGCTGGTGGTCGGCGATCTTGGCGAGCGCATCGAAGCCGTCGATCGCCGTGAACACCTCGCACCCCTCCTTGGCCAGCAGCGTCTCCGCGGTGCGGCGGATGGTCTTGCTGTCGTCGATGACGAGTACCTTGAGACCCTGGAGCTTCGTGCTGCTGCCGTTCACGATCAGGGGACTCCTTTCTCAAAAGCTAAGCGGCGTTAGTGCCCACGCCCCCGCGGGCCGCGCTTTCGCGCGTGGCGGGCTCGACGACCCCTTCGCGGAACTTCGGGCTGACGCCTACCGGCGTACCCTCCACACAAGCCGCTCAGTTTCACGGGAGCCCGGGCCCGCGGGCAAGTGCAGCGCGGTTTTAACATATCGGTACACCCCCGGCTATGCCACGCGCGTCACGTTTTTCGAAGCTCGCCACAGCGGCGCCTCCGCCGGGGGGCGCGGGCAGACATATTCGCGCCGCCGACGAGCATAATCGGGCCCCGATGAGCACCCCGAAGCGACTGGGCGTGGTGATGGATCCGATCGGCGCCATCAACTACGCGAAGGACTCGACGCTGGCGATGCTGCTCGCGGCGCAGGAGCACGGGTTCGAGCTCGCCTACCTCGAGCAGCGCGACCTCCTCCTGCGCGACGGCGTGGCCCTCGGGCGCATGCGCTCGCTCACGGTGCGGGCGGACCCGGCCGATTGGTTCACGCTCGGCTCCCCACAGGTGCAGCCGCTGGGGGCGCTCGACTGCCTGCTGATGCGCAAGGATCCGCCGTTCGACACCGAATACATCTATAGCACCTACATCCTCGAGCGTGCCGAGACGGCAGGGGTGGTAGTGGTCAACCGCCCGCAGGGGCTGCGCGACATCAACGAGAAGGTCTACACGGCGTGGTTCCCGCAGTGTTGCGCCCCGACCCTGATCACCCGCGACATGGGTGAGATGGCGGCCTTCCTCGCCGAGCACGGCAAGATCGTCGTCAAGCCCCTGGACGGCATGGGCGGCCGCTCGATCTTCGTGCTGGCCAGGGACGATCACAACGCCCGGGTGATATTCGAGACCCTCACCGACTACGGACAGCACTTTGCCATCGCGCAGCGCTATCTCCCCGAGATCACCGAGTCGGGCGATGCGCGGGTGCTGCTCATCGAGGGCGAGCCGGTTCCCTACGCACTCGCCCGCATCCCCTCCCCCGACGATCACCGCGGTAACCTCGCCGCCGGTGCGCGCGGGGTCGGGCGGCCCCTGGATGAGCGCGACCGATGGCTCGCGGCGCAGATCGGGCCGGCACTGGCGGCCAAGGGGATGCTGTTCGTCGGCCTCGACGTGATCGGCGGCTTCGTGACCGAGATCAACGTGACGAGCCC
>DATMPT010000308.1:0-15438 GCA_035567355.1 Solirubrobacteraceae bacterium | reverse complement strand
CAGCTGGCCCGCGTCGTGGCCGAACGCTTTGGCCTTGACTACATAGACCTGTCGGTCTACGAGCTCGACATGGGCGCGGTCAACCTGATCGACATGGAGGCGATCCGCCGCTACCAGGCCGTGCCTGTGGGGTTCCTGGATGACGGCACCTTGCTCTTGGCGATGGCCGACCCGACTAACGTGCTGACCATCGACGACATCGCGATGCTCACAGGCCGTAGGGTGCGCTCGGCCAGCGCGTCGATCGAGGACCTGAACATATTGATCATGCGCCTCTCGCGCGTGGAGCAGTCCGTCGAAGAGATCGTCGATGAAGAGGACGCGCAGGCCGAGGCCGAGCTGCACATGGACGAGGCCGACAGGGACGCGCCCGTCATCAAGCTGGTGCACTCGATCATCGCCGAGGCGATCGAGCAAGGTGCCTCGGACATTCACATCGACCCCGGCGAGGGTGACATGCACGTCCTGCTGCGCATCGACGGCGTGCTCTCCCAGACGGCCACCTTGAAGCGCTCTATGGCGAACAGCATCATCTCGCGCGTGAAGATCATGTCCGAGATGGACATCTCCGAGCGGCGCACCCCGCAGGACGGGCGCTTCGCGCTGACCGTGAACGGACGCCGGGTGGATGTGCGTGTGACGACGTTGCCGCTCGTCTACGGCGAGGGCGCCTACCTGCGCATCCTCGACAAGGGGGTGGCGGTGCGCGGCTTGGAGTCCTTGGGAATGCAGCGCTCCGAGCAGGACCGCTTCGCCTATGCGATCGCGCGTCCCAACGGCGCGGTGCTCGTGACCGGTCCCACGGGAAGCGGCAAGTCCACGACGTTGTATGCGGCGCTTGGCGCGGTCAACGATGGCAGCCGCTCGATCCTCACGATCGAGGATCCGGTCGAGTCGCGGATCGCCGGCGTCAAGCAGATGCAGGTGGCCCCCAAGGCCGGGATGACCTTCGCGGGCGGTCTCAGGGCGATGTTGAGAGCCGACCCCGACGTGATCATGGTCGGCGAGATCAGAGATCGCGAAACCGCCCACATCGCCGTCGAGGCGGCGCTCACCGGCCACCTGGTGCTCTCCACGCTGCACACACGCGATGCCCCAAGCGCGCTGGGGCGGCTGATCGACATGGGCATCGAGCCGTTCTTGATCTCCTCGGCGATCGACTGCGTGGTCGCCCAGCGGCTCGTGCGGGTGCTGTGCCCTCACTGCAAGCAGCCCAGCAAAGCGCCCGAGTCGCTGCTGGCCGAATACGGCCTGTATGAGTCCGAGGCGTTCGAGGCGGTCGGTTGCACGCGTTGCGCCGCCACCGGCTATCGCGGGCGCATGGGTATCTACGAGGTGATGTCTGTCAGCGAAGAGATCCGCGCGCTCGTGCTGGGCCGCGCCTCGGTGGATGAGATCGCCGCCACGGCGGTGGGCCAGGGGATGCGCAGGATGCGCGAGGACGGGATCGCCAAGGTGCGTGCCGGTCAGACCTCGATCGCGGAGATCGAGCGGATGACCACCAGCATGCTGTGAGGCCCGTGCGGGTAGCTATTTCTTTTTGCTTGTGCCTCTCGCCTTGCCTTTTGCTTTCTTGTGCTTGTTCGCCTTGGCGAGCGGCTTGGGCGTCGCCGGTTCCAGACGGGTTCCACCTTTGTAAAAGGACTTGGGGCAGTGCAGCGGACGGCCCAGGTCAAACGGGCCTGAGATCCCCTGTGTCGGGACACCCTTTTCCAAGTAGATGTCGGTGACCATCAGCAACGGGTCGACGCGCGGCTCGGTGCACAGGGGCGCACCGATCGAGAATTGGCCCGTGACGTTCTCCCAGCCGAGCTTGGTTGCGCCAACGCAGTTGTCCGCCCAGCCCGGCAGTTCGCCGCCGCAGGAGAAGGTGTCCGACAGCACTTCGGGCTTGTCGTTGGCGGCGATCGGTTGTGGCTCGTAGCCGCTCAAGGGCACGTTCGACTCCAGTGAGTAGCCCGTGATTGGGCCGTTGCAGTAGAACGTGTACCTGACCTGCTGCTCGCTATTTTCCGGTTCGGCCTCTCCGGCGGATATATGGCCCAGGCAATTGAGGCCGTTGGCGCTTCCTTCTTTTGCCCCTTCTTCTTCGGCTGCGATGGCCGAGCTCGCGATCGCCAGCGAGAGGACGATCGAACCGAGGATCGCGCCGAGCCAGCGGGAGGTTTGGTGGTGGACGGGTCGATGTGTGTGCACGGGATCTCCGTTTCGGTTGGTCGACAGTGGTGCTGTTCGGCTTCGATTGCTTCAGTGAGTGAAGATCGTGGCTAGGCTGGCGCGGGGTAAAAGCGAGTTGAAGGGGCTTGCGCTGTGCGCGCCTTTGTGCAGCAGGGGCGAGAGCAGCAAAGCGCCGGCGGTCGGCTGCAGGGAGAAGGTCGTAGCGGGCGTACCGACGCTCGAGGACACGGGCGCGAAGCTGATGACGATCAGCCCATTTTCGTCATATGCGGGGCTGGCGAGGATCGGCTCGACGATGCGCTGCAGGAAAGCGTCGGCTTCGGAGGGACTCGGCTGAGAGCCTGCGGGGCAGGCTGTGCCTGATTGAGCAGGGGACGCGATGGGGCAGGTAGGCTCAGAGATCGCGTCGAGACTTGCGCCTACGCCGCCTGGCAACAAGGTCGCATCGCCCGCCAGCTCATAGGCGTCGAGCGCCGTGTAGCTCGTCAACAAGGTACCCCGAGGGAGCAACTGGCCGACCAGGTAGGGATAGCCAGCCGGCGCGGCCGTGGCGGCAGCGAAGGTCGATCCGGCGAGGTCGATCGACCACACGTGTTGGATTGGGGGAAGCCTGACCGGCCTGGCGGGTGCCCTTTCACCTTGGCCTTCCCCGCTCGGCGAGGAGGGTTCTGAGCCCGCGCCGGATGCGCCCGGAGACGAGTCGCCCGCGCCCGAGGAGCCGGAGGCGGTGGACTGGGTGGAAGTCGCGGCGGGTTTCGCATGTGGCGTGCGCTGCTGGGCATCGTGCGCGGTGCCGGCGCCGTTGAAGCCGGCGGCTTGACCGGTGCTCGTGGCGTTCGCTGGAGCCGCTCCAGCGCCCTCGCTTGCTCGTGCGGCAAGCAGGGCGATAACCCGCTGGACGAACGACGAGCTGTCCGCCGAGGAGCTGCTCGGTGCAGGTCCCAAGGCCGCGCCGGCGATGAGCCCGGTCGCGAACACGCCGGCGACGAGCACACCGAAGGTCCGCCGCGATGGGGCCTCATACCGGGCGCGGTATCCCGCGGGGGCCGTTGCAGGGCCGTCGTCGGCTGCCCTGCGTGACTGCTCGGGATCGCGGTTGTTGGTCATGTCGTTGGTGGCCTCCGTTTGCTTGCGGCGCTTTGGCGTGGGGGTCTTCATCGGGCGTGACCGGAGAGGTCATCCTCATAAAATAGCCTATCTCGATCTAATTTATGAAGAATATGCTAGGCTGCGCCGCCCAAGCTGTCAACTATCCGAACGGAGACTCAGCAAATGCAACGACGAACTCGCCGTGTCGCCGCTCTCCTCGCGGCGACGTTCACGCTCTCGATTGCGCTTCCGGCCATCGCCGTGGCGACGGGCGCGCTGTCGATCGACGGAGCCACTGCCTCGTTCCCGCTCGTCCAGCTGCTCGCGCAGAAGTACGAGAAGCTCAACAAGAAGGTCAAGATCAAGCTCACCCAGGGCGGCACCCAGGTCGGGATCAACGACGTGGCCGCCGGTCGCGTGTCGGTCGCCGACGTATCGCGCGATCCGCTGAAAAGCGATCCCGCCGGACTCGTCTTCTACCCGATCGCCAAGTACTACCTGTGCGTGGTCACCAACTCGGCGAACAAACTCGCCAACCTGACACAGGCCCAGGTCGAATCGATCTTCACCGGCAAGACGACTGCATGGAGCCAGGTTCCAGGTGCGACTGCCGGCGGCCCGATCGACATCATCAGCCGCAATTCCTCGGCGGGCACGCTCTCGAACTTCCAGACCTTGCTCATAAACGGCAAGAAAGTGTCCGGTCCCAAAGGTGCGGCTGTCGCTGAAAAGCCGTCTGAGGGACTGCAGCGCCAAGCGATCCAAAACGATCCGGGTGCGATCGGCTTCCTATCCGGCTACTTCGCCGGCCAGGGCGTCAACGCCGTCGGGTTCAACGGCGTCGGTTGCACGCTGGCCAATGCCACCGCCGGCCAGTACGCGGGCGTGGCGCGCTTCTATGAGGTAACGAAGGGCGGTGCCAAAGGAGCGGCGGCGGCGTTCATCAGCTGGATCGACACCAGCAAAGCCGCCAAATCGATCATCTCGTCCCAGTGGATAGCGCTCAAATGAGGACTGGTCTCACGAGCGTAGGGGGGCTCGTGGCCCGCGCCAGAGGCCGTGCTAGGAGCGTGGGCGGTCGTGTCGCCCGCCCGTGATTTGTTGGAGTGCCTGCGCCAACCTTGGCCGGACCGCCGCGCCGAGCTCTCGCTCGGCGCGGCGTCGCTGCTCGTATGCCTGAGCGTGATCGCGATGGTCGTGTTCGTCGCGATCCACGCGTGGCCGACGTTTGCGCACAACGGCCTCAGCTGGATCGGTCCAGGCGGCAACGTGGACCGGCAGATCGAAGGCATGGTCAGCACGAGCATCCATCCGCCTCCATCGGCTTTCCACGTGCGAGCGTGGCCGCTGGTGTATGGCACGCTGCTCACGACGGCGATTGCGTTGGCTGTCGCGCTGCCGGCCGCGCTGCTCTCCTCGATCTTCATCGTCGAGTTCGCGCCGGGCGCGGTGCGGCGTGTGATGGTTCCAGTCGTGCGCCTGCTCGCCTCGGTGCCGTCGGTCATCTACGGCCTGATCGGGATTCTCGTGCTCGTGCCCCTCGTCGGCAACCACCTGATCACGATTCCAGAGAAGACGGCTTTGCAGAGCACGGTCGAGCTGACCGGCGCGAGCGTCGGCGTGGCCTCCTTGATCCTCGCTGTGATGATCACGCCGATCATGGTCGCCCTGATCAGCGAGGCGCTCGCCGCTGTGCCGCCCGCTTGGCGCGAGGGGGCGATGGCGCTCGGCGTGCACCGCTTGCGCGCGACGCTGGCGGTCAGCCTGAAGGCGATCCGCCCGGCGATCGTCGCGGCCGCGGCCCTGGCCTCGGCACGCGCCCTCGGTGAGGCTGTGATGATCTCGATGGTCTCGGGCTCAGAGTCCTTTGCTCCGAACCTGCGCCATGGGCCGCTCACATTCCTAGCCGAGCCTTTGCGCACGCTGGCCAGCTCGATCGTCGATAACCACGAAGGCTTCGGCGGCGCCCCCGCGCTGAACTCGACCCTGTACGCATTCGCACTGTTGCTCTTGTTCTCCGCGATCGCGCTTTCGGTTGGAGCCTACCTCGTCAAGCTGCCGCTGCGCAAGTACCAACTCAAGTGATGAACACCTTCGCCTCCACATTCCCCGCCGAGCAGCCGGCTCCGAGCCCACTGCGGCCCACACGCGGACGCGGCTCATCGATGCGGGATTGGCGTGTGCGCGACCAGGTCGTGCTTGTGGCCGCTTGGGTTGCCGGGCTCGGGTTGTGCCTCGTGACCGGGGCGATCGTGATCTATATGGGCGTGCGCGGCTTCCAGTACCTGCGCCCTGACCTGCTCGTGAGTCGTCCACAGGTGAGTGCGAGCCAGGCCGGCTCGGGTGGGTTCCTCGACCCGTTGCTCGGGACGTTGGCCTTGACCGTCGTTGGGATCGCGATTGCGCTGCCGCTCGGCGTATGCAGTGCAGCGTGGATCGTCGAGTACGGTCAGGGTGGGCGGGCTCATCAGTCTCTGGCACGTCTGGTGGAGTCGAGCATCGAGATCGTCGCCGGCACACCCGACATCGTGATCGCGATCTTCGGTCTGACGATCTTCGAGATCGGGATCCTCGGTCCCCTCTCGAGCACTTCTGAAGCGGGTGTGGTGAGCGGACACTCATTTATCGCGGCGGGAGCGACGATGTCCTTGATCGCATTGCCGCCGCTGTATGCGGCGACGCGCGACGGTCTGCAGGCCGTCCCGGCGTACATGCGCGAAGCGGCGTTCGCGCTCGGCAAGACGCGAATCGCGACGATCCGCCGAGTACTGCTGCCCGCCGTGCGCTCCAACATCGCGACCGGGGCGACGCTCGGGATAAGCCGCATCGTCGGAGACACCGCGGTCGTGATTATCGTGCTCGGCGAGACACAGCGCAACGAACCAAACGGGTCGCTCCCGATTCTCGGCTTCCTGCGCGGGACCGGGGCGTCGCTGACGAGCTACGTGTACGACAACTCGCCTGCGGGTGAAGGCAACGCGGCGAACAAGGCATATGCGGCCGCGTTTGTGCTGCTCTTGTTCATTCTCGCGCTGAACGCCGCTGTCGGTTGGATCAGCCGCGCCCAGGCCCGGTCGAGTGGCTTTGAGCTGGGGGGGCGAGCGGCTGTGAGCCCGTCCGCGCGTGAAGCGGGTGGACGCCCGCGGGGCGTGGCGCGACCGGCTTTGACAAAGGCGCCATTCCCCACTAATCTCATTGCTTCGATGGAAAATATGACGATGAGCCCTGACGAGACACTGGCAGATACTTGGAAGCTGATCGCAGACGAGCCCCGCCATACGGTTCGGGGACGGGATGCCGTCCAGTCAAGCGATGCGGTAGTCCAGGCAGGGGACGTGGTCCCGCCGGTGCGTACGATCGTGGTCGATCGCGAGCCCCTGCCGGTGGTGCCTCCGCGCGAGCGCGAGGCGATCCGCCTGGCGCTCGCCGGTGCTGGCCCAGAGCGGCTGCGCTTGGACGACGTGAGCATCTACTACGGAGCCAAGCGCGCCGTCAACTCGGTGTCCCTGTCGATCTATCAAGGCGAGGTCTTGGCCCTGATCGGGCCGTCCGGTTGCGGCAAGACAAGCCTTCTGCGCACGCTCAACCGCCTCACCGAGCTCACCCCGAGCGCGGCCCGCTCAGGGAATGTGCTGCTCGACGCACAGGACGTGCACGCGCTGCGGGACACCACCCTGCGCTCGCGTGTGGCAATGGTCTTCCAGCAGCCCAATCCTTTCCCGATGTCGGTCTTCGACAACGTCGCTTTCGCCTTGCGCGAGCAGTCGCGCAAGCGGCCACGCAGGCGCGAGCTGGAGCCTTTGGTGGTCGACGCCCTGCGAAGGGCGGGACTGTACGACGAGGTTCGCGGCGACCTCGATCGCCCAGCGTTGCGCCTATCGGGTGGCCAGCAACAGCGATTGTGCATCGCGCGGGCGATCGCTCCGCGACCGGAGGTCCTGCTGATGGACGAGCCGTGCAGCGCGCTCGATCCGATCTCCACGAGTGTGATCGAGGACTTGATCGGAGAGTTGCGACGCGACCTCGCCGTTGTGATCGTCACCCACAATCTTGCCCAGGCCCAGCGTGTGGCCGACAAGGTCGCCTTCATGTACCTCGGCGACCTCGTCGAGTACGGCACGGCCGCGCAGGTGTTCGACGAGCCGCGCGCCGAGCGCACGCGCGAATACGTGCGCGGCACCTTCGGATGAGCGCGGGATGTGCGGATCGTGCGCGGAAGCATCTCCAGTAAGCACGGGCGGCAGATTGGGCTGAGCTGGGCATGAACGTATTTCCCATCCAAAGCCCGCCGGAGGAGGCCACGCAGGCGAAGTGCCCCAACTGCGCCGCCACCGTGGTCGCCGATCAGCGTTACTGCCTTACGTGCGGCCGGCCGTGCTCGCATACGCGGCCGGCGTTCCTCGACATGTTGCGGGCCGAGAGCGAGCCGCGCGGGTCGGTCTCGGTCATCCCGCCGCAGGTCTACGCGCCGCCGGCCGACTACCTGGCGCCCGCTGGTGAAGACGGGACGATCGGATGGCTGCGCCGCTACTCAGGGCTGTTCGGGCTGCTCGCGGTGCTGCTCATGTGCGGCTTGATCGGGCTGCTTGTCGGCCACTGGCTGGCGCCCTCCAAAGCCGCCGGTCCGCAGATCGTAAAGATCGAGGGAACGCTCCCGGCCGCCACGGCAGCTTCCGCCGCCTCCACGACAACGGCCGCCGCCTTGCCTGCCCCCAGGGCGCCCACCACCTCAAAGGCCGCTACCGAAGCCCAGGAAGTGAAGGAAGCCGGATCGTCCAAGACGAAACTGAAGGCTCCCGCCAAGACGAATGCCTCCAGTATTAGCAAGCTCGAAAAAACGACCGGCAAACAGCACCAGAAGGAAGTCGAAGCGCTCACCGCGGGCGGCAAACCGATCGAAACGGGCAAATGATGGCTACTCGCGCAGACTCCATTCCAGGGCATGCTGTAGCCCTAGGGACTTGAGCGCGGAGCGCTGATGGTCGGTCCCATTCATGCGCCCGGTGGCTCGCTCGCCGAGTTGCGAAGCCACCGCATGGAGCTCGCCGAACAGGTCGCCGGCCTGACCTGGGATCTGGGCGGCCTCACCTACGAGATGGCGATTCGCGACCACTATCGCCTCGATGTCTTGTCCCGGCGCGCAGCCGAGCTGCAGCAGGCCGACGCCGAGCTGGGCGAGGTGGAACGGCTGCTCGGAGCCGCCGAGGCCGGCGTCCACGGCCAGTGCCGCTCCTGCGGTGCGGTCCACAGTCGCGGCGCCGCCTACTGCTGGCACTGCGGCGCCGGCCTGCTCCAGGAGGCGCGTCCGTCGGCGGTGGCCCAAGGGGTCGCCTCGCGGGCGCCGTTGGCCTGACGGCTTCATTCGGTCCTCAGGGTACTGCCAGCCAGCTATACTTTGTCCTCATGGCTAAGGTGATGGTGTCGCTCCCCGATGACCTGCTCGGCGCGCTCGACGAGGAGGCCAAGCGGCGGCACACGAGCCGTAGCGCCATTCTGCAAAACGGCGCCCGCCGCGAGCTGGGATTGTTGCGCCGCGAGCGTAATGTCGTGCTCAGCGAGCTCGATCTGCTCTCGCGTGAGTGGAACGGGCCCCTTGACGCTGCCGCGCTGGTGCGAGCCGAGCGGCTTCGTGACGGGTGAGTGCCCTCTCCGCCGGCGTCGGCGGTTGGCTCATCGATGCCAGCATCGCATTGAAGTGGTTTCTTCCGCTGGACCGTGAGCCCGACGGTCACCTTGCGCGAACAGCGATCGGACATCTCGCGATGCGTACCACTACCTTGGCTTTCTACGAGGTGGGCAACATACTCACGAGACGCTCTGGCTTGGAGGCAGTCCAGATCGGCGCAGCGCTCGGTCTGCTGGAAGATATATGTGGCGATCCGATTGAGCTCACCTCTGACGACCGTCATTTTGCTGCCACACTCGCCCGAGAGCACAAGCTCACCTTTTACGACGCTTCCTATGCGGCAATCGCTCGTCGCACCGGACGCCGGCTCCTATCGGCCGACGGTGATCTGATCGCGCCGAAGCTTGCGATCACATTGCAAGACGCCTTGGCGTGAGACTTCTGTCTATAGCATCGGGTCTGTGAAAACGCATCGTGGGAGATGGATACTGGCTGTCGCGATCGTCGCGGTGGCTGCAAGTGCGCCGGCCTTGGCGATGGTGCCGTCCACGGCCGGCTCCCAAGCATCCGCTCCCCCGCCGCACGAAGGCACCTGCCCGGTCCTTCCGGCAAGCAACCCGATCAACCAGGACATCTCCCACGCGCCGGTGGATCCCAACTCTGCGAAGTACATCGAAAGCATCGGCGCCAGCATTCACCTCCACGCCGACTTCGGCACGCCCGCGAGCTACGGGATCCCCTACGCCGTCGTAGGGCCACACCAGGCGAAGGTCCCGATCCACTTCACTGAATACGGAGAAGAATCAAATCCCGGGCCCTATCCGATCCCGGGGAACGCCCCCGTGGAGGGTGCCGGGGAAGAAGGTGACCGGCACGTGCTCGTCTTGCAGGAGGGCACGTGCAAGCTGTACGAGTTGTACGCAGCCCAGCGCAACGGGTCGGGCTGGGACGCCGGCTCCGGCGCCGTGTTCAACCTGCGTAGCAACGCTCTGCGCCCGGAAGGATGGACTTCGGCGGACGCCGCTGGCCTTCCCATCTTCCCTCTGCTCGTGCGCTATCCGGAGGTCAAGGCCGGGCGAATCGATCATGCCTTGCGCGTGACCGTCGAGCGAACGCAGCGCGGCTACATCCATCCGGCGACCCACTTCGCCTCGAGCAGCTCCGATCCGAGCCTGCCCCCGATGGGCTTGCGCTTGCGCCTGAAGGCGAGCTTCAGCCTGTCCGCTTACCACGGCCAGGCGCTTGTCGTCCTGCGTACGCTCAAGCGCTACGGCCTGATCGTGGCCGACAACGGCTCCTCCTGGTACATCACCGGTGCCCCCAACCCGCGCTGGAGCAACGAAGACCTCGATCAGCTGAAGAGCGTGCCCGGTTCGGCCTTCGAGGCGGTCCACACGGGGCCCATCCTGCACAGGGGATAGGTCCCAATCTCATATTCCCGCGAGTCGTGCAAGCACGACTCGGGACAGGGCCGCATGCGGCCCTGTCTTCCCAGATATGGCTCCGACCTCGCTACCCGGCCGTCTCAGCGCTGGTCAGAGGAAGCCGGGTCGCGCTGCGCGAAGGCGTCTTGCGCGGGTGGGGGCGGCGTCTGCGCCGGTGCCTGGGGTGCCGCGGGCGGCAGTGTCTGCTGTCCTTGATCGTGTCCCTGGCTCGAGCTGTGGCTCTCGCCGGTCACGGACTGCTTGAACTCGCGCATTCCGGTGCCGAGCGAGCGGCCGATCTCGGGCAGGCGCTTGGCGCCGAACACCAGCAGCAGGATCACGACCAGAAAGACGATGTGCAGTGGGTTGTCGAGTCCCATCTATCTCCAGTCTAGGCGCTATTGGACGGGAAGCGGTGATTTCTCGTGGGAGTCTCCCCGCGTGCGGATCCTCCCCCCACCCGGGGTGGGCGCGAATCGCGCGGTTCGCTCATCGCCTTGCGCACCAGCTGGACGGCCACGAACACCATCAAAAGCGCAAAGCCGACCCGCAAGACCGTGCCTGACAGAGCGTTCGCGAGCGCCACGCCGGCCGCCGCGCCCACGATCGACAGCAGGCCCATCAGCAGCGCGTCGTGGCGGCGCACGTTGCCGTATCCGTCCTGCTTGACCGTGCCCACGATCGCCACCGGCACGATCGCCAGCAGGGAGGTCGCCTCCGCCTGGTGTTGGCCGAGGCCGAGAAAGATGACGAGGGCGGGCACGAACAGCACGCCGCCGCCCACGCCGAGCAGGCCGGCCACGACGCCCGCGCATACCCCGATCGCGATCGCCGCGATCAAGGCCGGCCCCCGGCCCCGGACCCGCCCGCCGCGAGCCCGGCGCCGGCCAAACACAGACACGTCCTTGTGAGCCTCATCGCAGCAGGAGCTCCACCGCGCTTGCCACAAGTACGACGGCGAACAGCAGGGAAATCGAGCGCGTCGGCAGGCGTTGTTGCAGCCATGTCCCGATCAACACACCGCCCACCGCGGGTACTCCGATCAGGACCGCGTCGAGCACATCCACGTTGCCATACGCCCCCTGCGTGGCGGCGGCAAAGGCCGCGATGAAGACGATCGCCGCCAACGAGGTGCCGGTCGCCTCCCGCGGTCCGTAGCCGAGCCACAGCACGAGCAAGGGCACGATCACGCTCCCGCCACCCACGCCGAACAGGCCGCTGAACACGCCCGCGGCGGTGCCGATCGCCGCTAGCTTGAATGTGCGCTGCGTCGCGAACGGCCGCATCTGGCGCCATACTAGAGGCCGTGTCCCCCGCTGCCACGCTTGTGGAAGCGCTCGAGCCGCTCCGCTCCGATCCTGCCCATGCAGCTGTGCTGCTTGACATCGACGGCACGCTTGCGCCGATCGTACGTCACGCCGCCGATGCGCACGTGCCCGAGGCCACGCGCACGCTCCTGATCGAGATATCCAAGCGCTATGGCCTGGTGGGCTGCGTCAGCGGCCGCCGCGCCGCCACCGCGCGCCAGATCGTCGCGATCGGGAGCATCGCCTACATCGGCAACCACGGCGGCGAGCTCCTGCGCCCCGGGGCGACGCGCCCAGAGCTCGACCCCGACCTGACGGCCTGGTCTGAGCGCATCCGCGAGTTCGCCGCGCGCGCCTACACCGCCGAGGTTCAGCGCGCGCGGGTGCGCGCCGAGGACAAGGAGGCGATTGCCGCCTTCCACTGGCGCGGTGCTCCCGACGAGCAGGCCGCGGCCGCCTGCGTGCGCGGCATCGCCGAGCACGCCGAGCAGGAGGGCTTCGCCGTCCATTGGGGTCGCATGGTGCTCGAGGTACGCCCGCCTTTGGCGCTCGACAAGGGCCTCGGCGTGAGCGCCCTCTTGCAGAGCGCGGTCGAGCGCGAAGGGGGCGCCCCGATCAGGAGCGCCATGTATGTCGGCGACGACAGCACCGACATCGACGCCTTCCGTGCCCTGCGGGCACTCGTGGAGGCAGGCACGCTCGAGTTGGCGGTACGCGTAGCGGTCGGCTCCGAGGAGACCCCTCCGGAGCTCCTCGCGCAGGCAGACTTGATCATCGACGGGCAGAGTGGCGTGCGCGCCCTGCTCCAGGCGCTGCTGTGAGTGCGTGGCATCCCCACGTCTTTGCTGCCGGCAACCGCGCTTGCCACAGCTTGCGCGCTCTCTGCGATCTCCGCGCCTGGAGGCACTAGCGACAGGCGTGCACTTCGTCGACTTCCTCAGGGCCACCGTCCTGCTCAGCGCCGCCGCGGCCACCGCGCTCGTGGTCGTCACCGTGCTCGCCGCCGCGCCGTCCCCCGACTCCACGGTCGTGCCGATCTCCGTCGGCTGGTGGGTCCTTGCCGCCGCTATCGGGTTGCGCTTGGGCCGCCACGCCGAGGTCAACCCGCCGATCGCGCGCTTGCTCGCCGAGGCCAGGGCGAGCACCGCCCTGCCCGAGTACCGCCCGGGCGCCACCTTGCTGAACCGCCTGTGGCCGCTGCTGGCGTTCACGCTGCTCGCGGGAGGCCTCGCGTTCCTGCTGCCCCAGATCCCGGGCATCGGCGCGGGCTTTGCGATTGCCGTGGCCCTGTGGTGGCGTCGCCAGGACGCGGCCGTGGCCGCGATCGAGGAGCGCGACGGCGTGCGCTTTCATGTCTTGCGCACCTCGCCCTTGCGTTCGATAGCGCTCGCACGCACCCCCGGCTTCAAGGCCGTGCGCCCGCGGCGTATGGACGGCGCCACCACCTGAATGGACGTTCTGGTTGTTTCGCTTGGCTCGACGGGCGGATTGCGTACAGCCGACGAGGAGCTGCTCGCGTCGCTGCGGCGCGCCGGAGCCGAGGCGGCCATCGCCCGCGCCGCGCCCCCGCGGGCCGTGCGCACCACAATGCTCACCGACCTGCTCTGGGCTTTGGCCGCGCGCAGGGCGGCCGTGCTGGAGCTGCGGCGAACGCAGGCGCGCGCGCTCATCTACTCGAGCACGACCGCCGCCTCCTTTTGGCCACGCCCCGGCGCTATCCGCTTCGACGCGCTCTCGGCGGGAAACCGCCCGGGCCGCCACGGTCTATGGCAGCGACCGCTCGAGCAAAGGCGGCTGCGCGAGGCTCCACTCCTATTGCCCTGGAGCGACGGTGCGCTCCCAGAGCTGCGCCCGCGCCCTCACGCGGATCGCACGCCACCTCCCATCCCTTCCCCCAAACCCGCTTTGACGCTGCCGGTGGCGATCGAGTCCTCGCTCGGCTCGATCGCACCGTCGCATGCGACTGGGGAGCGCGACATAGCGGCCTTCGCCTACGTCGCAAACCCCGCCAAGAAGGGCCTCGACCGCATTCTTGACGCCTGGCGCTCAGCGGGCAAGCCCGGCGAGCAGCTGGTGCTCGCGGGTGCCTCAGAGAGGGAGCTGCGCGCACACGGCTATGCCCTGCCGGCGCGAGGTGTGCGGGTCGTGCCGATGCTGCCCTACGACGAGTACCGCGCCTTGCTCAGGCGCACACGTGCGTTCGTGTGCGCGGCCCGCCGCGAGGACTACGGGATCGCCCAGCTGGAGGCATTGGCCGACGGCTGCATGCTCGTCAGCACCCCCTCGCCCGGCCCGTACGTGGCCCTGGCGCTCGCCCGCTCGCTGGACCCGCGGCTGATCGGCGAGGATCTCGCGGGTGCCTTGCGCATCGCGCTCGACGAACCGGCACCCGGCTATGCCGCCCACGCCGCGCGTGCGCTCGCTCCATTTCGTCGTGTCGAGCTCGACCGGGTTGTGGCCGAGCAGCTACTGCCGCGGCTGCTTGCGTAGCCGCGCGAACTGCTCCCAAGGGTGCGTATTGGCCACGTCCTGGGCGGTCAGCCAGGCGCGGCGCGCAGTGGCAATCCCCCAGCGCATCACGTCGAAGCGCTCGATCCAGTGGGCGTCGGAGTCGATCAAGATCGCCGCTCCCGCACGTGCCGCCGCACGCGCGTGGACGTCGCTCAGATCGCGGCGGTTAGGGTTGGCGTTGATCTCGAGCATCGTCCCCGTCCGCACGGCTGCTTCGATCAGGGCGGGCATGTCGAGCGCATAGGGCTTGCGTCGCTCGATCAAGCGCCCGGTCGGGTGCCCGATCGCGTCCACGAGCGGGTGCTCCGCCGCGGCGATCATGCGCTCGGTCATGGCCTGTTCGCTCATACCAAAGGCGGTGTGCACGCTGGCGATTATCCAATCGAGCTCGGCCAAGAGCTCGTCCTCGTAGTCCAGCGAGCCGTCGGGCAAGATGTTGACCTCGCTGCCCGCCAATACCCTGATGCCCTCCAGCTTCGCGTCGACCTCGCGCACACGCTCGATCTGAAGCCGCAGCTCATCGGGGGGCACCTCGTCGCCAAAGCCATGCGAGGCCGAGTGGTCTGTGATCGCCAGGTACTCGTATCCCCGCGCCCGCGCGGCCAAGGCCATCTCTTCGATCGTGTGGTGCCCGTCGGAGGCCACTGTATGGCAGTGCAGGTCACCCTTGATGTCCTCCAGCTCGACCAGCTTGGGCAGGCCGCTGGCGCTACCAGCATCCGCGCGGGGCGGGCTGGCGCCGTGCGCGCGCTGGAATTCGCGCGACGCGAGCGCCAGCTCGCCGCGGTCCTCGCGCAACTCCGGCTCGATGTAGGCCAGGCCGAGCAGGGCATACACCTCTTGCTCGCTCTCGCAAGTCGTGGTCGTGCCCGCGGCATCGTCATAGATGCCGTACTCCGATACGTGCAAGCCCTTGCGCACCGACATTTCGCGCAGGGCAGCGTTGTGCGTGCCCGAGCCGGTGAAGTGCTGCAACAGGTTGCCAAGCTGGCTCGGCTTGGCGATCCTCACCTCGACGCTCGCCCCGGAGTGACTGCGACCCCGCGCACCCGCCTTGCCAGCCGAGGCAACCGTCTCGATCTCAGGCAGCGATGTCAGCCCTTTGGCGAGCGCCACGGGTTTGCGCGTGACCGCGATCAGGTCGATGTCCTTCACGCTGTCGGCCATCCGCCGCGCCGAGCCGGCGATCGCGACCCTGGTCCCGGCGCCGCCGGCCTCGGTCAGCCCGCCGGCGAGCGCCCGCCCGAGCTCCAGTGCCTTGGGCAACAGCAGTCGTGGAGCCTTGCGATCGGCGACACCGCGC
>DATMPT010000307.1:0-2399 GCA_035567355.1 Solirubrobacteraceae bacterium | reverse complement strand
ATGATCACGCCGATCCCGGAGCCTTGCCACAGTAGGGGCGTGACCAGCATCGTGCGGTAGCCGATGCGTGAGCGGATGAGCTTGGAGTCGGGGAACTCCTCCAGCTCGTGTGCGGCATCGCGAATGTGAACGGTGCGGCGTTCTAGCACGGCCTTGCCTGCGACCAGGGTCGGCCTGATCGGCACGGACTCCGCCTTGGTCACCGGCAACGGACCGAACCCGGCGATCCACTGCAGATCTGCCCCGGTCACGAGATAGATCTGCGCATCGCTCGCACCGCAGAGCCTCGCCGCGTGCTCCGCAACCGCGTCCAGTGCCGGCTGCAGGTCGGCTGGGGAACTCGCGATGATGCGCAGGATTGCGCTGGTCGCTGCCTGCTGCTCGAGGGATTCGTGCAACTCGCGGGAGCGCAATTCCGCCTCGTGCTCCCAGTCGCTCTCGGCCTCGGAGCCGCCCTCGGGCGTTTGGGCCTGCGCGGATGCGAAACGAGCTATCACGTGAGCGGCCCCGCCGCCGACGCCTGCGAGCAGGAGCGTGATCAGAATCCAAACCAGACGTTGCTGCTCGATCGCGCCATCGACGCGGGCGAGCGAGAGGCCGATCCTGGCCATGCCCGCCGGTTTGAGAGTCGCGTCGGAAGCGGCCTGCTGCGTTCCAGGCAATTCGTTTGCTGATGCCGGATCTGAGGCAGTGAAGTCAAGACGCCTGCGCGCTACCGGGATGGAGATGTCGTAGAGCGATGCTCCGATCGGCAGCTCTGCCGCGGCAGATGAGGCGCCACCGATATCCGGCGCCGAGACGGCTCCCGCTTGTACCCGAAACCGCCCGGTGCTATCGCTCACCGAAGCGTAAGCGACGTCCTGTTCCAGAGACGTCCGCTTCACCAGCTTGTGGAGCGCGTCGGCGTCTTGACGCAGAACGGCCTCTTCGCTGTTGGCGGCGAGGGCGCGAGCCAGGGAGCGGCCATAAATCAGGAGGCTCTCGATCTGGCCCTGTCTCTCGTGTCGAGCGAAATACCAGAACAGGCTGGCGGACGTGCACAGGATCACAAGCACGACCAGCACTGTGAGCTTCCACTGAACGCGGGCGGGCAAGGTCAGCAGACGGCTCAAGGCATCAACTCCACCAGCGCACTACGGCAGAAACTCTCGGATCTTGGCGAGGAGTTGTCGCGGGCTGAACGGCTTCGTCACATAGCCGTCGCAGCCGGCCGCGTACGCTTTCTGATCGTCACCGCTCAGCGCGTACGACGTGACTGCGATGATGGGGATATGGCCCAGGTCGAACTTCGATTTGATCCGGCGTGTCACCTCGTAGCCGTCCAGGCCTGGAAGCTGGATGTCCATCAGGATGAGGTCGGGCACTTCCTTTTCCGCAAGCTCGAGCCCTTCTTCTCCGTCCTTCGCTTCGATCAGCTGGTAGCCGCTCGCGGACAGCAGGTCGCGCATGATGCGACGATTGTCTTCCTGGTCTTCGATGATCAGAATGCGCTTGCTCATACTGTCCCCTCCTTGAGGTCAGTGGCAATATCAAGCGGTCGGGCGTCGGGGACTGACGCCATTCGCCCGGGTCGCATCCCCGCAAGCGGGGCCCCTGCTCCTACGCTCATGCCGTCCCCTCATTGAGGCCTGTGACAACATCGACCGGTCGGGTATCGGTGACTGACGGCATTCGCGCGGGTCGCATCCCCGCAAGCGGGGCCCCTGCTCCTACGCTCATGCCGTCCCCGTCTTCAGCACAGTATGTCCCTCGGTGCGCACCGGAACGCTGAAGAAGAACGTCGACCCCTTACCGAGGGTCGACTCCACCCAGATACGCCCGCCGTGCATCTCCACGATGTGCTTCGCGATCGCGAGGCCGAGGCCGGTGCCGCCCTTGGTGCGCGTGGACGAGCTGTCGACCTGCTGGAACTCCTCGAAGATCTTCTGGCGATCGGCTTCCGCTATGCCTGGACCCGTGTCGGCAACCGACACGACAAACGCTCCTCCCGAGTTGACCACGCGCACCGCCACCTGTCCTTTCTCCGTAAACTTGATCGCGTTGCCGACGAGATTGAGCAACACCTGCGTGATCCGTCGCTCGTCACCATGGCCTATCGGCAGACCGGCTTGCACGTCTACCGTCATTTGCAGCCGCTTCTCCGCGGCCAGCGACTCGACAGCGCTGACGACAGCCTGCACTACATCGCCGAACGAATAGTCGTTCACACCCAGCGTAAGTTGCCCCGCCTCGATCTTCGAGAGGTCGAGCACATCGTTGATGAGACCCAGGAGGTGCCGCCCGCTTTTCTGGACGCGCTCGAGTACCTCACTGATTTTCTCAGGCACATCGCCATAGATCCGGTCTACGATCAGCTCGGTGTAGCCCAGGATCGCATTGAGCGGCGTGCGCAGCTCGTG
>DATMPT010000306.1:0-9385 GCA_035567355.1 Solirubrobacteraceae bacterium | reverse complement strand
GGCGATGTTCGCCGGCTCGGGGCATCTGTTCCGCGAGGAGGTGATCATGAGCGGCGTCATCCCCCAGGTCGCGGCGTTGCTTGGGCCGTGCGCAGCCGGCACCGCCTACATCCCCGGGCTGGCCGACTTCGTGCCGATGGTCAAGGGCCGCGGCTCGATGGCCTTGGCCGGACCCCACCTCGTGCGCGCCGCCGTCGGCGAGGACGTTACCCAGGAGGAACTGGGCGGCTCGCGCGTGCACTGCCGCAAGTCCGGAGTCGGGGACATGGAGGTCGCATCTGATGAGGAGTGCATCGATCAGATCAAGGCCTACCTGTCCTTCATGCCCCAGAACTGCGAGGCGCCGGTGCCGATCAGGCCGGTGTCCGACCCGGTCGAGCGCGCCGACGAGGACTTGCTCGATGTGCTCCCCGAGTCAAACCGCAAGCCCTATGACATGTACGAGGTCATCAGGCGCATCGTGGACGACGGGGAGATCTTCGACATGAAGGGCCAGTGGGCCAAGACGATCATCACCTGCTTCGCCCGCTTCGGCGGCCGCCCGGCCGGGATCGTCGCCAACCAGCCCAAGCAGCTCGGCGGCATCCTCGACAACGACTCCGCCGACAAGGCCGCGCGCTTCGTCAACCTCTGCAACGCATTCGGTATCCCCTTGGTGTTCATCCAGGACGTCCCCGGCTTCATGGTCGGCACGAAGGTCGAGGCGGCCGGCATCATCCGCCACGGCGCCAAGATGCTCTACGCGGTCGCCAACGCCACCGTCCCCAAGATCACGGTGATAACGCGCAAGGCCTACGGCGCCGGCTACTACGTGATGTGCGGGCGCGCGTATGAGCCCGACCTGATCGTCGCGTGGCCGTCCGCGGAGATCTCCGTGATGGGGGCGGAGGGGGTCGTCGAGATCGCCTTCCGCAAGGCGGTCGACGCCGCCGAGGACCCGGCGGCCAAGAAGGCCGAGCTGATCGAGAGCTTCAAAAAGATGTTCGACGTCTACATCGCGGCCGGCAACGACCTGATCGACGACGTGATCGACCCGCGCGAGACGCGCCTCACAATCTGCCGCGGCCTGGAGCTGGCCGCGGGCAAGAAGATCGAGCGGCCCTACAAGAAGTCGGGAGTGGTCCCGGTATGAGCCTTGATGACCCGGTCGTCATAACGTGCTCGATCTCGGGGGCGATCGCCAACCGCGAGCAATGCCCTGCGATCCCCTACACGCCCGAGGAGTACGGCGCCGAGGCCAAGCGCGCCGTGGACGAGGGCGCCTCGATGATCCACATCCACGCGCGCAAGCCCGACGGCACGCCGAGCTACGAGATCGAGGATTTCAGCGCGATCACCGAGGCGATCAGAGGCGCCGTGGACGACGTGATCGTCAACTACTCGACGGGCACGATCGGCGTTCCCGCATCGAAGCGCATCGAGTACCTGCGCGCCTGCCGTCCCGAAGTGGCCGCCCTGAACATGGGCTCGATGAACTACGCCAAGTACTCGCGCTCGCGCAAAGACTTCGTCTTCAAGATGGTGTTCGCCAACCCGTTCGAGGAGATCGTCGAGCTCCTGCAGGCGATGAACGAGCTCGGTATCAAGCCCGAGCACGAGTGCTTCGACCTCGGCCACGTCGGCTCGCTGGAGCCGCTGCTGGACATGGGCGTGCTTAAAGCGCCGTTGCACGTCGACTGCGTGATGGGCGTCGTCGGGGGCATACCGGCGAGCGCACGCAACCTCGCGGCGATGGTCGAGAACATACCTGGGGTCCGCGCCCCCGCTGCCAAGGTAGGTGGCGCTGCCGGCGGCGGCAGGGGATCCCATTGGGGGGTCATCGGCATCAGCCGCGACCAGTGGATGCTGATCGCGGCGGCGCTCACGCTCGGGGGCTCGATCAGGGCAGGCGTCGAGGACAACCTGTATCTGCCCGACGGCTCGATGGCCCGTTCGAACGGCGATCTGATCGCCCAGGCGCGGCGCATGACCGAAGACGTCGGCCGCCGGCCCGCGACCGTGGCCGAGGCGCGCGGTCTGCTGGGCATCGCCTGATGGGCCCGGCGGCACGTCTTCCCAAGACGTCGCGGGGTTTGTGATGGGCCTCCCGCTGGAGGGCATCCGCGTGCTCGACCTCTCGCGCCTGCTCCCGGGCGGCTTCTGCTCGCTGCTGCTAGCCGATTTCGGCGCCGAGGTCTTGAAGGTCGAGGACACCGGCGCCGGTGACTACATACGCTGGGCGCCGCCCTATTACGAAGGCGCCGAGGACAGCGCCAAGTCGTCCCTGTTCCTGTCTTTGAACCGCAACAAGCGCTCGATCAGGATCGACCTCAAGCAGGAGGCAGGGCGCGAGGTATTGCTACGGCTTGTGCGCGACTACGACGTTGTGCTCGAGTCCTTCCGCCCCGGCGTGCTCGACCGCCTCGGCGTTGGCTACGAGCGCATGCGCCAGGAGAATCCGGGGCTCGTCTACTGCGCTATCACGGGCTACGGCCAAACGGGCCCCAAGCGCGATGCCTCCGGGCACGACATGAACTATCTCGGCCTGATCGGGCTGCTTGGCCTAACCGGTGAACGGGATGGGGTGGGTGGGCATCCCATACAAGCTGCGGGTCAGATCGCCGACCTCGGCGGTGGGGCCTTGATGGCGGCGTTTGGCATTCTGGCCGCGTTGCGGGAGCGCGACGGCGGGGGTGGGCGGAGATCCCAGTCATCCTCCTCGACACCCCCCACTGGAGGGGACGGGGATCCACCGGCCGCCCGAACTGGTTCAGGCGAAGGCCAGCTTGTGGACGTCTCCATGGCCGACGGCGCGCTCTCGTGGCTGGCGATGGTCGCCGGGCAGTACTTCGCCGACGGCGTCGTTCCCCACAGGGGCGGACAGATGCTGGCCGGCGCCGTCATCTGCTACCGCCCCTACGAGTGCGCCGACGGTTGGGTCACGCTCGGCGCCCTGGAGCCCAAGTTCTGGCAGGCGTGGTGCCGCGGTGTCGGGCGCGAAGACTTGATCGAGAAGCAGTTCGAGAAACCGGGCTCTGAGGCGCACGGACAGGTCGTCGAGGTCTTCAGAGGCCGCACGCGCGAGGGCTGGATCCGGTTCGCCGCAGAACACGACTGCTGTTTGGAGCCGCTGCTCGAGCTCGACGAGGCACTTTCTTCCGAGCTCGTGCAAGAGCGCGAGATGGTCGTAACGCTCGACCAGCCCGGCGTCGAGGAGGGAGTGCGCCAGCTCGGCATCCCCGTCAAGCTCGAGCGCACCCCCGGAGAGCACAACCGCCGGCCCGGTCCGGCGCTCGGGCAGCACACCGAGGAGGTCCTGCGCGCCGCGGGCTACTCCGACGAGCAGGTCGCGGAGCTGTTGGAGCAGGGTGCCGTCGCGGGGCGAGCGCAGGCCACGAGCCAGGACTCGTTCCTGGGATGAGCAGCGAAGTGACTCGCCGCTATTCTTGGAAGCGTTGACTGACCAGTCAATCTATCCACATACGGGGATCCTCTCGGGCGAGGACGGCCGGTGAAGGCTGCTGCCGTTCAGCTCAATTCCGGCGCGGACGTCGAGGCGAACATCGCGACTGCCGACAGGCATGTGCGTGCCGCTGCGGCCGATGGCGCCACCCTGGTGGTGCTGCCGGAGAAGTGGACGGTCATGGGCACCCCGGCGGACCTGCGCGCCGGTGCTCAGACGCTCGAGGGCACCGCCATCTCGTGGGCGCGGGACACGGCTCGCGAGCTGAAGCTCGATCTGGTGGCGGGCTCGATCTCCGAGCGCGCCCAGACCGACGGGAGATCGGCCAGCGAGAAGCTTAGGAACGCCTCCGTGCACGCCGGCCCCGACGGCGCAGTCAAGGCCGTGTACCGCAAGCTGCACATGTTCGACGTGGAGATCGAGGGCAAGCGCTACCGCGAGTCCGACACCGACGAGCCGGGGGAGGAGGTCGTCGTCAGCGAGCTGGGCGACGGCTCGAAGCTGGGCATGTCGATCTGCTACGACCTGCGCTTCCCTGAGCTGTTCCGCGTGCTCGCCCTGTGCCGTGCGCGCGTCGTGGCGCTGCCGGCCGCCTTTACGCTGCCGACCACTCGCGACCATTGGGAGCCGCTCATACGCGCGCGAGCGATCGAGAACCAGGTGTTCGTCGTGGCCGCCAACCAGGTCGGCGAGCATCCGGGGGGGCACCACTCCGGCGGTAGCTCGCTGATCGTCGATCCATGGGGGACGGTGCTTGCCCGCGCGGATGGCGAGACGCCGGGCCACATCGTCGCGGAGCTCGATTACACCCATCAGGACGGCATTCGCAAGCGTGTGCCGCTGCTCTCCCACCGCCGCCCCGAGCTCTACCGCCCCCCACAAGGGGGGGCGGGCCGCTCCTCTGCGCAGGCCGACCTCCCTCTTTCCAACTCGGACACGCGCGATGCCTCGCGTGTCCGCTCCCCGAAGAGCGAAGGTTGAGCTCCACCAGAGCCAAGACGGTGCCCGACCGCCGCCGCGCGATCCTCGACGCGGCCGTGCGCGTGTTCGCGCGGCAGGGCTTTCACGCCTGCCGCGTCTCGGACATCGCGGATGAGGCCGGCGTTGCCTACGGTCTGCTCTACCACTACTTCCCCTCCAAGGAGGAGGTCCTCAACACGCTTTTCTTGGAGCGCTGGGGCGTGATGCTCGAGATGATCCGCGAGGTGGACCGCGAGCCGATCCCGGTGCGCGAGAAGCTGGGGACGATCGCCTCGTTCATCCTCGACAGCTACCGCCACGACCCGGACCTGATGAAGGTCATCATCGTCGAGGTCACGCGCGCGGCCAACTCGTTCGGCCAGACGCATCTGGGCCAGATCCGCGAGGCCTACCGACTGATTGGGGAGATCGTCACCAAGGCCCAGCAGGAAGGCATCTTCAAGGCGGAGATCGACGCCGAGTTCGCCGCGATGACCTTCTACGGTGCGATCGAGCAGGTGCTCACCGGGTGGATCTTCGGATTGCTCCCACAGGGCGACGAGGATCTCGAGCGCGCCAAGCAGATGGTCGTGGAGACCGTCTGCGGGGGCCTCGAGTGCGCACCCCCCCCATCCGCGCCCTGATTCGCTTGCGTCGCCGGCAAGGCGACCGGCAAGGCGCGAGCGGCAAGGCGCGAGCGGCGAGGCTCGGCCGGCTGGCGCGACCGGCTGGGCCGGCCGGCTGTGTGCACCGGTCTGCTACCAGCGCGCGCGGTGGTGCTCGACCACTCCCAGGGCGTGGGCGACCTCGATGCCGCCCGGCAGCGTGCCGGCGAATGTGCCGAACGGGGCGCTGTAGTCGCTGCTCACGAGCAGCAGGTTCTCGCGGCGGCTGCGCTCGGCCTCGGGGGCGAAGCGCAACCGTGAGCCGTCGTCCGAGGCGATCTTGCTCAGGTCGGAGGAGAAGCTCACGGGCTTTGCCTCGTGGGGGACGCCCGCGACCCACACCGCCCGCTCGCTGCCGGACGATGGGTCGTTGACGCCCTGCACGAGGTTGAACGCGAGCGGAGTGCCGTCGGGCCCGGAGCCGACACCGGCCGCCCACCACCACTCGGTCACGCGCTCGTGGTAGCCGGCGGTGTCGTCGATCACGGCGAGCGCTTCGATCGAGACCGGTGGGTGCGCACCGAGCGTGAGCGTGCCGTGGGCGGACACGCCTGCCTGCTTGCGCGTCCATACGTAAGCATCGCCGCTGGGGCACGTCGCCTCGATGCCGCCGTCTTCCTCGAGTGTCAGGTCGAGCAGGACCGCGTCCTCGCGGATGCGAAGTCCACCGGGCGTCATGTCCAGCGCGCCCCGGCGGGGGATCATGCGGGTGCGCTCCGTCATTGCACCGCCTATGCCCGTCAGGTTCCTCGCGCGCTCGTACACGGCCCAGAAGGTCTGATGGGCCGGTCCGACCTGGACCGAGGCCGCACAAATCATGAACTGCTCGCCGAATACTCCCACGTAGCGCCAGCGCTTCAGTGGACGACTCCGGCGAAAGAGAGGCATTGCGGCCATGCTCTTCATCTCCTGGAGCCGGGCTACCAGACGGTGTCTGCGCCGTAGGCAGCAAACGCGGGATCGCAGGTCACGACAGTCGTTCGATCGCGCAGCGCTTGGGCTGTCAACAAACGGTCGAACGGGTCGCGGTGAACCGCTCCGGCGATCTTCAGATACGGGAGGTCTTGTAGGCAGGCGATGTGGGCCCAGGAGATCGCGAGCACCGCGAAACCGTCGGCTTGCGCCTGCTCGGGCCAATCGTCGTCGATGTCGAGCTTCTCGAGAGAGCGCTTGATGGCGATCTCGACGAGCGTGCCCGCTCCGACGAGCGCTTCCTCGGAGGTTTCGATGGCTTCGCGCGCGGGAGCCGACAGGCGGGCGTCATCCCCCAGCCACCAGATCAGGGCATGGGCGTCGAGCAGGAACCCCATCAATCGGAGATGCCGAGCGCCCGGGCAACGTCTGCGGGCCACTCGTCGAAGTCCTCGTGCATGCCGATGCGACCGCGCATGCGACCCGGGACTCGTCTGACCGTCCCCTCGCTCTCGGTTATCGCAACGATGCGCGCCACAGGCGTGCGTCCGCGACGGACGACGACCTCCTCGCCGTCTTCCGCCTGGTGTACAAGCCTCGAGAGCTGGGTCTTGGCTTCGCCGATCGTATAGCTGGACATTGGTGGAGCGTAACACCACTTGGCCAACTTGGCCAAGTCAAGTCTTTTGTGCCATGACAATCAGGTTGTAGAACATCGCCGCCGGCAGGCGCGACTCCAGCAATCGCCGGTCCACGCCCTGCAAAGCCAGATAGCCACGGTAGGCAAAGTTGCGCCAGCCCCAAGGCACGTCTTCGGGATGGGCGGTGGCCTCCAAGGTGCGGTTGGTCCAGCCGAACCAGTTGGCCAAGAGCTCCTCACCGGTGACGCGGATGTCCTTGAAGCCGGCATCTCGCGCGAAGCCGGACAGTTCGCCGGGGGAGAAGGCATGGACGTCCACGGACCCCTCCAAGGAGGCCTCCGGCGCGCCACCGTCGGCGGGGGGCGCGCGACGGGCTCCGATCGCGCGCCGCCACAGCGGTGCGACCGTGCCGGCAGCGCGCTTGGGCACTTTCGCGAGACGGTCGCCGTAGCGGGAAGGCTCGCCCGCGAACAGGACCGTGCCGCCGGGGGCGAGCACGCGCGCGAACTCGCGGAAGGCCTCGGCCAAATCGGGGATGTGGTGCAGGATCGCGTGGCCGATCACCAGGTCGAAGCTCTCGTCCTCGAAGGGCAGGCGCTCGGCGCCGGTTGGGACCGTGCTCACTTCGAGCCCCAGCCGCTCGGCGTTGGCGCTGAGCGCGGCGAGCATGCCGGGGGAGATGTCGGTACAAGTCGCCTGCCCAATCACGCCTGCGAGCATCAGGTTGAGCGTGAAGTAGCCGGTGCCCGAGCCGATCTCGAGCGTTCGCTCGAAGCGGCCGGGCTCATGGCCAAGGGCCTTGCGCACCTTGGAGGTGACCTGGGCCTGGCCGACATCGCCGAAGTCGATGCCCCACTTGGCGTCGTAGTGGTCGGCCGCCACGTCGTGGTAACGGGTGTTGACTTCGCGGATCTCCTCCGCGTCCAGAACAGGTGTCACGGCGGGCACAATAAGGCACCGGCCGTGCTTGCGGGCACCCGCTGCTCGTATACTCGCGCCTCGTGTTCGTCCCTTCCCCTGCGCCGCTCTTCGAGCAGGGCAACCAGCCCGAGGGAGTGCCCCCGCTCGCGCTCACGGGAGAGCGCACGCTGCCGGACGTACCCGAGGAGAACTACTGGTTCAGGCGCCACCTGGCGGTCTACGAGTGGATCGCCGTGCGGGTTGCGGGCCTGCGCGCCATCGACATGGCCTGTGGCGAGGGCTACGGCTCGGATGTGCTGGCCGCGAGCGCCGCGAGCGTGGTCGGCGTAGACGCCAACCCCGAGGCGCACGAGCACGCGCGGCTTCGGTATCAGATCCCCACCCGCCCCAACCTGCGCTTCGCGCGCGACCTGGTCGAGACGTTCCCCGAGCCGGCCGACGCAGTCGTGTTCCTACAGACGATCGAGCATCTGCAGGACCCGGGTGCAGTGCTGGCGCACTTCAGCTCGCTGGTGGGGGAGACGGGCGTCGTGTTCGTCTCTACGCCCAATGTGCTTACACTCGCCCCGAAGGGGGCGGAGCGCTCGGATAATCCGTGGCATATACACGAGTACAAGTCCCACGAATTCGAGGCTCTGTGCCGCGGCACGTTCGGGAGAGTCGAGATGTATGGCCTCTTTCACGCGCGCAAGCTGCGCGTGCACGCGCTCGCACTGAAGCTGGGCTGGGACGCGATTCATCCCCGTCTGCGTCTCACCATGCCTTTCTACGACTGGTTCACGCCGGCGATTGCCGCGAGCGACTTCACCTTGCGAGCAGCGCCCGAGGCAGATCTCGACGAGGCGCTCGACTTCATCGCCGTCTGCCGGCCGTGAGCCGGCGTCTCCACCCATCGGCCACGGCCGCCAGGCCGTGAGCCGGCAGCGCCAAATCTCTTTTCAACGTCTCCTGGCCGCCAGGCCATGAGTCGGTCTTCCCCCTCCGGGGAGCTCGCGATCGTCCTGCACACCCACATGCCTTACGTGGAGGGGTTCGGGACGTGGCCATTCGGCGAGGAGTGGCTGTGGGAGGCGATCGCCGGCAGCTACATGCCGCTCCTGGAGCTGCTCGACGCAGGCGCGCCGCTGACGCTGTCGCTGACGCCGGTCTTGTGCGACCAGTTGGAAGCCCCGGGCATCGGCGAGCGCTTTGAGGCGTTCGTGGGCGAGGTCAGGCGCTACACGCACGCGCAGGACATCGAGGGCCTGAGGGAGGGCGGCCACGAGACGCTCGCGCGCGAGCTGGAGCGCTCGTGGGGCGAGTACGAGGATGTGCTGCGGCGCTTCGGAGAGCGCGGGGGAGACCTGCTCGGCGCGCTCGGCCGCCACGCACAGTGGACCTCGAGCGCCACGCACGCCGTGCTGCCGCTGCTGGCAAGCGACGCGGGCGTGCGCGCCCAGGTCCAGACCGGCGTCGATTCCCACCGCGCGCGCTTCGGCGAGCAGTGGTTGGGCGGCTTTTGGTTGCCTGAGTGCGGTCACGCCCCCTACCTGGAGCCGCTGCTCGAGGAGGTGGGAGTGAAGGCCACCTGCGTGGAGCTGACCAGCCGCTGTGGTCTCGGCGCGCGCGAGCACCTGCGCCCGTACGTGGGCGAGGCGGGCGTGGTGCTCGTGCCGATCGACCGCGCCACGATCGCGAAGGTGTGGAGTGAGGGGGGCTACCCGGCGCACGGCAGCTACAGGGACTATCACCACCACACGGTCCACCACCACAACCCCTGGGCCAACGACGGCAAGGCTTATAACCACAAGCTCGCGCTGGGCCTGGCACGGGAGCACGCCAAAGATTTCGTGGCCCACACGATC
>DATMPT010000305.1:0-3246 GCA_035567355.1 Solirubrobacteraceae bacterium | reverse complement strand
AGCGCTCAGCGCCGGCGCCGGCTGCAGGGCGCGCAGGCCCCAGCTCACCGCCGGCAACGCCACCAGCACCAGGACCGCGGTAGCGAGCCCCGCCAGCGGCGCAGGCGGGCCGGGCGTCTGTGCGACCCGTTGCGCCGGATCGTGAGCGGGCTCGGGCGGCCCGAACAGCGTCGTGAGCCCGAAAAAGAGGACCAGGGCCACCGCGAACACGCCCCAGCCGAACCAGTAGTGACTCACGCTCACGAGGTAGCTGTGCATGTCGGTGAGATAGCCGGCCTCGATCACCGTATAGACGCGCACCCAGTTGGCCAGCAGCGCGAGGATCGCCATCAGCGCCAGCTGGGCGATACGCACTCTCCACGGATCGCGCCGCAGCTCACCGTGCAGCGCCGCCACCGCGAGTCCCACGATCATGAAATGCAGGCCGCTGCAGCCCTCCTCGATCACGAAGGTGCCGTTGGGGATGTGGATGGTATCGCCGGATATCAGCGCCTTTGGACCCGTGAGCCACAGAAACCCGCGCAGGGCGAACACCGTAAGCTCCTGCAGGGGGTTGCCGAGCTGCGACCAGGACGGTACGGCGAAGTAGAAAAACGCCACCGGGAAGGCCAGCAGCAGCCCCACGCGCAGACCGAACGCCGCCGTAAGGGCAAGCCAAAAAATCGCCGGGAAGATCGTAACCTCCAGATCCTCGATGCTCGCCCGGTAGCACACCAGCCACGCCAGGATGCAGCCGCCGAGCGCGAGCAGCCCCAGAGGCCAGAATCGCACCGGCGCGGCGGCAATTTCGCGCCGCGACCGCACCACCAGGGCAACACACACCGCCAGCACGAGCCACCCGTGCGTGAAGGTGATGTTCGCGAAGTCCTGCCACTGCTCGTAGTAGACGGCCGGGCTTGGCCAATAGACGAGCGTGACGAGGAGCGCCAGGGCCAGGATCATCCACAGGCGCGCGAAGCGGGTTATGCGCATCCTCCCGATCTTACGTCGTCGAGATGGCTGGCCGGGTACAAGCGCGCCGCCGCCGTGACTGCCGTCACGCCGAGCGCGCGGAGGGTGGGAACCTGGGTGTTTCGACTACCCGATCGTCTTACTGACGATCTCCGACAGAGCGCTCTCGGCGCCGGTGCTGGCGACGGCCTTGATGGCGAAGTACCAGGTACCCGACCCCAGATCGTCGATCACATACGTCTGGAGGCCGACGCCCGTGAGCTGGATGGACTCAGTCAGGTCATCGGCGTTCATGCCGTAGACAATGCTATAACCCGAAAGATCGGTGAGTGCCTTGCCGTCGGTGTTGGTGGTGGGCGCCTGCCAGGTGAGCGTCGCCGTGCCGGTGCCTTTGTTGGTTGCCGAAGTACCCGCGGACACGGTGGACACACCGGTCGGATCCTGATGACAGCCCGCCAGCACGCATGCGGCGAGCGCGAGGACGCCAGCTAATTTCACCACTTTCAAGGCGCAAGCCTCCCTCTAGGGCCCAGTGCAGCCGGGCCACGGCGTTCAGATCACAAGAAAGCTGCCTCCGGCGGCGACAAGCGGCGGGGCCAGCAGACTCCCAGGTGGGTAGGTGCAAGGTGCGTGCCTATGCACCCATGTCTTTATATTTCAACCGGTTAGGAATCTTAAGCTGGTCTGTGGCGGCGCCGGGCGGGCGTAGGACCGTCCCCCACGTCGCGGCACGCCGACGCCTAGGACGCAGCCTGGGCGCTTGTGCGGCGTAAGCCGTTGATCTTGATTACTAAAATTGCGTCGCCGCCGACAGACAGTCCGCGCGTCGAGGGACGGACCGTGTCAGCTTGCGACCGGCCTCACGGTTCGAGGGGCTTATGTCGCATTGCACACCGGCCGACGCGCGCCCCTGTTAGGCTTGTGACGTCGATCACGTCGGTAGGGTTTACACTACTGAGCGTGGACGGGGGCGTCTTATGTCGCAGACATGTTGCATCTATTTGGCCAAGCTAGAAGGATGCAGTTAGGGCATGGCGTTTGCACTGCAGCATGGTACCGGCCGGCCGCGATGGCTAAGGATCGGTCATTGGAGGGTAACGCGATGAAGAAGGTTACTTTGATCGCTGGAATGGCCAGCCTCGCCTTGGCGGCCGTGTGGAGCCTGCCGGCGGCAGCGGCTCCGTCGTGCGCAACGAGCGCTTGTGCGCACCAGGCTCACGACAAATGGCCCGGACGTGCGGGCGACAGCAAAACGAGCGACAACGACGCCGACGACAACAGCACGGGCAGCAGCGACTCCACGTCGGTGCCCGAGCCGGGCACGCTCGCGCTGTTGGCGCTGGGGCTTGGCGGCCTGGGCGTGTATGCCGTCGGCCGCCGCAAGAGAGTGAAGGCCTAAAGCGCCTGACACACTGACAATGCGATCGAAGAACGGCTCCTGCGGGAGCCGTTCTCGTTTGTGGGCCAGCGGTGCTTGCCCGGCAGACTTGTTCGCTATAGTCCGCGCACCATGAGTCCCGGCCCTTCTGCCGCGCGCCCGGTCAACGCGTTCACGGTTGATGTGGAGGATTACTTTCACGTCGCCGCGCTCTCCTCCGTCATCACCCGCGACAGCTGGGCCACGCGCGAGTATCGGGTCGAGGCCAACACCGAGCGCCTGCTCGCACTCCTCGCCGAGCGCCGCGTGCATGGGACTTTCTTCGTGCTCGGCTGGGTGGCCGAGCGTTCGCCCGGTTTAGTGCGACGCATCGCGCAAGCCGGTCACGAGATCGCCTGTCACGGCTTCTCGCACCAACTGGTTTATCGGCAGTCGCCTGAGGAGTTTCGGGAGGAGACCACCCGCGCCAAGGGGTGCCTCGAAGACATCGTCGGGCAGGCGGTGCTCGGCTACCGGGCGGCGAGTTTCTCGGTGACGCGCGCTTCGCTGTGGGCGCTCGATGTGCTGATCGATCTCGGCTTTAGTTACGACTCCTCCATCTTCCCCATCCGTCACGATCGCTACGGGCTGCCGGGCGCGACGCCCGAACCCAACCGCCTGAGCGCACCCTCGGGGCGCACGCTGGTGGAGTTTCCCATGTCGGCGGCCAGGTTCCTGGGCGTGCAGGTGCCGGTCTCGGGTGGTGGCTATTTCCGCATCCTGCCGTACTGGCTGACGCGCGCGGGCCTGAAGCAGATCGAGCGGAGCGGCCGCCCTTTCACTTTCTATCTGCACCCCTGGGAGGTGGATCCGGGACAGCCGCGCATCAGGGCGGGCGCGTTCTCGCGCTTCCGCCATTACACCGGTCTCGGGCGCTG
>DATMPT010000304.1:0-5080 GCA_035567355.1 Solirubrobacteraceae bacterium | reverse complement strand
GGACATCCCGATCATCCGCGGCGCATGAGAGCGCTAGTTGATGCCTTGGATGCGCAGCAGCTTGGCAACCGTGTTCGACGGTTGGGCCCCCCGCGCTAGCCAGCTCTTGGCTCGCTCCCCGTCGATCACGATCGTGGAGGGGTTCGTCTGGGCGTTGTAGTGGCCGATCGTCTCGATCACGCGCCCGTCGCGCGGGGAGCGCTGGTCGGCGACGACGACACGCCAAATTGGGTTCTTCTTTGCGCCCACACGCGTGAGCCTGAGCCTTACCGACACGGTTTCCTCTCTGGGTGCTTGCTAATTCAGCTACAGAGCTTAGACGGTAGGAGACCGGCTCGGGTCCTTGACGGAACTGGGTGGCCATCTGGTGGAGGCCGGACGTCGCACACGGGCGCAGGCGTCCCGCTTGCACGTGGAGCATCGCGGGGTGGGGCTGGCGCCGTCAGGCCGCCGCGCCGGCCGTCAGCGCGCCTGGCGCATCAGGGCTCCGATATCGGGCATCTTGCCACGGCCGACCTGCTTCATCACCTTGCGCATCTGGCCGAACTGCTTGACGAGCTGGTTGACCTGTTGCACATTCGTTCCCGAGCCTCGCGCGATGCGCAAGCGGCGGGAGCCCTTGATCAGCTCGGGACGGGTTCGCTCTTCAGGGGTCATCGAGAGGATGATCGCCTGGATGCGGTCCAGCTCGCGCTCGTCCACCTTCATGTTTTTCAGCTGTGCTCCCGCGAAGCCGGGGATCATGCCGAGCACGTTGGTGAGCGGACCCATGCGCCGGATCGTCTTCAGCTGATCGAGGAAGTCGTCCAGGCCGAACTCGTTGCGCCTGAGCTTGCGCTCCAAGTCGGCCGCCTGCGTCTCGTCAAACTGGCGCTCGGCGGTTTCGATCAAGCTCATCACGTCGCCCATGCCGAGGATCCGCTGAGCGATGCGATCGGGATGGAAGCGCTCAAACTGGTCGAGCTTCTCGCCCGTGGAGGCGAACATGATCGGCTTGCCCGTTACCGCCTTGACCGACAGCGCGGCGCCGCCGCGGGCGTCACCGTCGAGCTTGCTCATCACGACGCCGTCGAACTGGACCGCGGCCGCGAACTGCTCGGCCACGTTCACGGCGTCCTGACCGGTCATGGCGTCGACGACGAGCAAGACATCTGTGGGCTGGACCGCGTCGCGGATCCTCACGAGCTCGGCCATCATGGCCTCGTCGACGTGGAGGCGACCGCTCGTGTCGACGATCAACACGTCCTTGCCCTCTTCGCGCGCACGCTCGAGCGCCCAAGCGGCGATCTCCACCGGATCGCGATCGGGGGGCGGGGTTCTGAAATAGACCGTCGCGCCCGCCTGGGCTCCAACCTTCACGAGCTGGTCGACCGCCGCCGGCCTGTAGACATCGCATGCGGCAAGCGCCACCGAGGAGGAGTGCTCCTCGCGCAGGTAGCGGGCCAGCTTCGCCGTGGCGGTCGTCTTGCCCGAGCCTTGCAGGCCAGCCATCAGAATCACCGTTGGCGGCTTGGGCGAGAAGCTCAAGCCGGGCTGGTCCTCATCCGGCCCGCGGGTGGGTGAGCCTCCCATCAATTCGGTCAGCTCGTCGGCGACGATCTTGACAACCTGCTGGCCAGGATTAAGCTTGCCCAGGATCTCCGCCCCCATGCAACGGTCGCGCACCTCGCTGGTGAAGCGCTTGACGACCTTGAAGTTGACGTCTGCCTCGAGCAGGGCGAGGCGGATCTCGCGCATCGCCTGCTCGATGTCCTTCTCGGTGAGCGTGCCCCGCTGGCGCACGTCGCCCAGCGTGGCCTGCAGCTTCTCGGCGAGGGAGTCGAACATGAGACGGTCGATTCTCGCAGCCTTGGACTCCGAAGGAGAACCCCCGCGCGCGCACTGGCCTGCGTTAGCGCCAGGACACCCGACCGGGCGCGCGAGCGCTCAGCCCACCCGGTATCTCAGCGAGGATCGGGGGGAGCTGGTGCCGGCGGCTTGGGCTCGCTGCGCCGCGCCAACGCCTCCCCGATCCCGCCGAACGCCTCGGCGAACTCCGACGGTATGACGAACACCTTGTTAGAGTCCCCTTCGGCCAGCTGCGGCAGCATTTGCAGGTATTCGTAGCTGAGCAGCTCGCGCGAAGGCTTGCCGTCGTGGATCGCTTTGAAGACCGTGTCGATCGCCTTCGCTTCGCCCTCGGCGCGCAGCACGGCCGCCTGCCGGTCGCCCTCGGCACGCAAGACCACGGCCTGCTGCTGGCCCTCGGCTGTGAGGATCTGGGCCTGCTTCTCGCCTTCGGCGGTCAGGATCGCCGCGCGCCGGTCGCGCTCAGCGCGCATCTGCTTCTCCATCGCCGCCCTGATGTCCTGGGGCGGGTCGACCGACTTGATCTCGACGCGGTTGATGCGTATCCCCCACTTGCCGGTTGCCTCATCCAACACGACCCGCAGTTGCGTGTTGACGCTCTCGCGAGCGGTCAGCGTGTCCTCGAGCGTCAGCCCGCCGATCACGTTGCGCAAGGTCGTGACCGTCAACTGCTCGATGGCCTGCAGGGGATTGGCGACTTCGTAGGTTGCCGAGCGGGGGTCGGTGATCGTGAAGTAGAGCACCGTTTCGATCGCCACGACGACGTTGTCTTCGGTGATGACCGATTGGGGCGCGAAGTTGACGACCTGCTCGCGCAGGTCCACGAGCGGCTTGACCCGGTCGATGAACGGCGTCACGATCGTGAGACCCGGCTCCAGCGTGCGGCTGTAGCGGCCGAGGCGCTCCACCACACCAGCTCGCGCCTGCGGGATGACACGTATGGTGCGCGCCGCTACGACCAGCAAGAACAAGACGACGACTGCTAGGACGATGAGAGCGGCCATGGGAGTTGGCTCTTTCCTTTCCGCGGGATCTTCAGCTCACACAGTGTCTCAGGGTCAGGCAGGTGCCGTCGCTACCGTGAAGCGCCGGCGGTCTCTCAATGCATCACCAAGGCAGTCGCCCCACGTATTTCGACGACTTCGACGCGTTCGCCGGGGTCGAACACCTGGTCCTCGTCGAAGCTGCGCGCCGTCCACACCTCGCCGTCGATCTTCACGCAGCCGACACCCTCGTCGTTGGCGATCCGCTCCAACACGATCGCCTTGCGCCCGATCAGGGCCGCGGCTCCTGTCCTGATCGACGGGGGCAACCTGCGATGGCGGCGTGCGACCGGCCTCAGCGTCCCAAACACGATTCCAGAGGCCAGCAGAAACACGATCGTCGAGAGCAACAGGCCAACGCCGAGCAGGCTCACCGCCGCCGCGAGCGCCGCTCCGAGGGCGAACGGCGCCAGATAGAAGCCGCCTTGGTGCATCTCCCCAACTCCGAGGACGGCGGCCGCCACCAGCCATGGGATCCATGCGCCCATGCTCTGATTATGCCTGCGCCACGAGCGCGCGCGCGAATTCCTCGGCGTCGAAGGGACGCAGGTCCTCGACTTGCTCGCCGATCCCGATCAGCTTGACCGGCAGGTCCAGTTCGCGTGCGATCGCAAGCGCTATCCCCCCGCGCGCGGTCCCGTCGAGCTTGGTCAGCACGATCCCGCTCACAGCGGCCGACCGCGCGAACATCTGTGCTTGGCGCAACCCGTTCTGGCCGGTCGTCGCATCGACGGTCAAAAGCGTCTCATGCGGCGCCCCCTCGAGCTGTCTTGCGATCACGCGGCGCACCTTGGCGAGCTCACCCATCAAATCCTCCTGTGTGTGCAAGCGTCCCGCCGTGTCGACGATCACCACGTCGATTCCCTCCTCACGGGCTCGGGTCACCGCCTCGAAGGCGACCGATCCTGGGTCTGAGCCCTCCGGCCCGCTCACGATCTCGCACTGCGCACGCCCGGCCCAGCCTTCGAGCTGCTCCGTGGCCGCCGCCCGGAACGTGTCCGCGGCACCGAGCAGGACACTCACACCCAGCTCCTTGTGCAAGTGCCAAGCGAGCTTGCCGATGGTCGTCGTCTTGCCTGTCCCGTTGACGCCCACGGCAAGGATCACGGTTGGCTTGGCACGGATGTCGATGCGATCGTTCTCGTTGCGCGCGGTATCGGCGAGTAGCTCGATCAGCCGCTCGGAGAGCTCGGGACCGCTCGCCAGTCCGCCTGCGGCCGCTTCGCGCTCGAGCGTCTCGACGACCGATGCGGTCGTGCTCGCGCCCACGTCGGCCATGATCAATGCCTCCTCCAACCGTTCCCAGGTGTGCTCGTCGAGCGTGGCGAACAACGTTGCTTGGATCTCTGAGCCAAGCGCTTGGCGAGTCTTCGACAGGTTTTCCCGCAAGCGCTTGAACAATCCCCGACGGCGGTCGCCGCGTTCACGCCCGTCAGAGTGCTCTTGCCCTTCAAGGCGCTCTCGGCCCTCGGGGTACTTGTGCCCCTTATGGTACTCCCCAGACCGCACGTCCGCCGGTGTCCGCGGCGCGTCGACGATGAACAACTCAGACCAGTCGCGCGACATGGCTTGCCTACGCGACCGGGGCTACCTGCGACGGGTCCTCGGCCGCAGCGACCTCAGATGAGTCCTCTACCGGCGCGATCCGCGGCCGGTCTTGCACATGGACCGCCTGAGGGCTGGGCTCCTCCTTGGGGAGCCGCCGCGAGAGCACCTTGGAGACGCCGTTGTCGGCCATCGAGACGCCATACAACCAGTCGGCGGCCTCCATCGTGCGCTTCTGGTGGGTGATCACGATGAACTGGGCGCGATCGGCGTAGCGGCGCAGCAGCGCGAGGAAGCGGTCGAGGTTGAGGTCGTCGAGCGCGGCCTCGACCTCGTCGAGGATGTAGAACGGGCACGGCCGCGCGAGGAACACGGCGAACAGGAACGCCAGCGCGGTCATCGACTTCTCTCCGCCGGACAGCAACGACAGGCGCTTGCACTCCTTGCCGGCCGGGGTGATCTCGATCTCGACCCCGAGCAGCTCCTCCTCCGCGGCGGGCTCGGGCTCGTCTGTCGGTGTCCCCTCCTCGCCGTCTGACTCGGGCGGAGCTTCGCCGCCGATCACGCGCGCGGGCTCGGTGCGCTCGTTGACGAGCCGCAGCTGACCGCGGCCGCCGGGGAACAGATGCCCGACGAGCTCTTCG
>DATMPT010000303.1:0-6398 GCA_035567355.1 Solirubrobacteraceae bacterium | reverse complement strand
CGCCCGCGGCGAAATTCATCACCCCAAGGACCCCCCACACGAGATTGAGGCCGGCGGCGGAGAAGAACAACAGGAAGCCCAAGCCAAGGCCCGCAAACAGCTGGTCCAGGAAGGTGGAGAAGCTCACCCGGACAACCTATCCGGGAACCTCGCCCCACCGCCGCGAGCACTGCCCACGGCGGCGGGGCCCGGACTCAACAGGTGAAGTACTTGCTCGTATCCACGAATTCAATCGGCGAGAAGTGGGCGAACGGCAGTTCTTTGGTTGCCGCCACAACCGGCCCCATCGCGATCGGGACAGCGGTGAGGTTGTTGCAAGCGTGGATCTTCTCGCTGCCCTGCACCATCTGCACGGTTGCGCCGGAGAGCGTGTTGCGCACGGCAACGGGTTCGGTGGATTTGGCCTGCTCGATCCCCTGGGCGATGATCTGGATCTGATTGAACCCGTCGCCCGCGCTGCCGCTGTTGGCCACTGCGGTGCCGAGCGGCGCGAGCTTCTTCGCCAGCGGCGTGTTGTACATCGACGCTGCCGGGTAGTAGCCGTAGCCGAGCGCCCCCACCGGCGGCTTGGTCATCGCGTCGATCGTGACGTAGTCCAGCGGCCCAAACAGCTGCGTAACCTTGAAGAACCCAAGCGGATATGCCTGCTTGACGAACGTGATCATGTCTTCGGCGACCAGCGTGTTGTAGACGACTGCGGGTTTCTCGGCGACCAGCTTGCTGATGTAGGAGCTGTAGCTCGAAGCCCCGGACGGAGCATATTCCTGGCTGAGGATCTTCTGCGAGGAACCTTGCATCGCCTTACGGAAGGCGCCGGCGACTTCGTAGCCGTAGCTGTAGTCCTCGGCCAGCACCGCCACGGTCTTCCATTGCGGGTGTGCACGCACGAAGGCAGCAGCGTTGGCACCCTCGATGTTGGCGGTGGGGATCGTGCCAAACACATAGCTGCCCGATCCCGTGAAGATCGTCGGATCGGCGACACCGACGACGTAGGGGACATGGCTCGGGTTGGCCACGAGTCGTGTGACGCTCTTGCCCACCGCGCTGGTGCAGGTGCCGGCCAGGTACTTGACGTGTTCGCTGAGCACCAAATCACGCGCCTGGGTGACACCGACACTGGGTTCAGCCTTGTCGTCGCGTACGAGCAACTGCAAGGGGTGACCGAGCACGCCGCCTTCGGCGTTGATCGTCTTCACCGCCTGCTGGGCTCCCTTGACGTAGTCCTGTGAAAAGCCTGCACAGAAACCGCTGAGCGACGCCAGGTAGCCCACCTTGATCGGAGCGCCCGGCGCGAGTTCGCCTGTGTCTTTGCTTTTCGACGAGCCACAGCCGGCGCCCGTGATCCCAACCGCGGCGATCAAACCGCAAGCGAGCAGCCTGCGCACTCCAACACCCTGAATGCCAACCATCTGTTTCTCCTCCCCGCGGCCATCCCCGCGGGGATGGCCGTCTCTGTCGTCGCGGCCGCCCCCGCGACCACCGACCTGCACTTGCCGATTATTTGATCCTGTCACGCCCCATTCGGCCCTGCAAACGTGTGTGCATCTTCGTGCGATCATCGACCTGCTTCGAATGATCGGACGAGGATACAGCTCCGCCGAACGCCAACGGATGCTCGCCCTCACCCCCACGCAGCGCAAGACGATAGGCGGGCGGCAACCGCGGCGCCACATCCAGCTCGTGAGCCGCCCTCAGGGGCCAGTAAGGATCCCTCAGGAGAGGCCGGCCAACCGACACCAAGCAGGCGCCGCGATCTCGAATCAGCTGCTCAGCGCTCACACCGTCGAGGACTCCCCCGCCTAGCGCCACCGGCAAGCGGGGGACACGATGCGGATCTCCAATGAGTGCATCCGCAAGCGCGAGCACATCGGCACCCGACGCGCGCCTACCATTCAACAAAGGGGTGCCGCCGGTGATGTCGATCAGGTCAGCCCCCGCGAGCACACACGCACGCGCGCAATCGGCCAGCTCGTCGACCTGCAGCCCTCCCGGCTCGCCGTCGCCGGCGGGGAGCCGTACGAACAGCGGACGTCCGGCCGGCCACGCCGCACGGATGGCCTCGATGACCTCCAACAACAGCCGCCGGCGCCCGGCGCTATCCACTCCGTAAGAGTCGTCTCTGAAATTCGTCAGGGGCGAGAGGAACTGGTGGAGAAGATAGCCGTGCGCGGCGTGGACCTCGAGGGCGTCGAAGCCGGCGTCGAGCGCCAGGCGCGCGGCGGCAGCGAACGCGTGTGCAACGGCGGCGAGATCCTCGTGGGTGGCTTCCAGGGGAGGCACCCAGCCGGGGCCGTAGGCGAGTGGCGACGCCGAGACGGTAGCCGGCACCTCACCCATGTCCGCGGGCGGCGGCGCAGAGGCGGCGGCGGGGGCTCCACGCGTGTCGGCAAGCGCCTTGCGGCCGGCGTGGGCGAGCTGCAAGCCGACGGCGGCGCCTTGGGATCGGCAGAAGTCAACGATCGGACCCAGCGATTCGGCCTGCGCGTGCTCATACAAGCCCAGCGCGGCGTGGCTAGTTCGTCCCGCGGGGGCCACGGCTGTGTCCTCCACCATCACCAATCCGCAACCCCCCACCGCCCGCGATCCATAGTGGACGAGATGCCAGTCGTTCGCGCGACCGTCCTCAGCCGCCTCACGCTGACTCATCGGGGACATCATGATCCGGTTGCGGATCGTCACGTCGCCAAGCGTCAACGGACGAAAGAGGTTCATGTGGGGATGTGGACGCTCATCTGAACTCGGGCATGACTTCTTTCGCGAACAGCTCCATCGAGTTGACCACGCGCTCGTGGGGCTGGCCGACGTTGTGCCAGGAGGAGAACATGTCGACGCCGAGCCGCGCATAGCCGTCCAACTTCTCGCGAACCTCCGCCACATCGCCGAAGGCGATATTTGCGTGCATCAGCTCGAGCTCCGGCTCGTCGTCGGAGATGGGGTGCTCGACCACATATTCGCCTCGCTCCACGCGCTCCGCATTCCCGAGTTGCTGTTCGACGATGCGCTGGTTCATGCGCACGTAGCGCAACACATCGCTGGTGTCGCTCGCCTCGCCGACGTAGGTCATGCGATTGACGCCGAACTTGACACTCGAACGAGGTCTACCCTGCTCCTCCAAGGCCCGTGCGAAGGCCCCATAGACCTCTTCCACGTAGGAGAACGGCTCGCGAAAAGGGCTGAAGATGAAGTTGGAGTCAAAGCCCAGCTTGACCGCCCATTGCATCGAGCGCGGCGACAGCGCGGCGATCCACAGCGGCGGATGCGGCATCTGCAACGGCGGAGGCAAGACCGTTGCGTTTGGATAGGAGAAGAAGCGCCCGTCGTGAGACAACGCATCTTGCGCAGTCCAATGGTCGACCATGATCCGCGTGTGCTCGGCAAAGAAGGCTCTGCTTGCCGCCTCGTCGAACTCACCGGGAAATTGACGCCCCACCTCGAATTGGCGCATCTGATAGGGCGAAGCGCCGCGGCCGACCGCCACGTCGAAGCGCCCGCCGCTCAACTGGTCGATCTGGGAGACCGCGCCGGCGAGCCGCAGTGGGTGGTGGAAGGGGAGCACGAACACCGCCACCCCGATGCGAATGCGCTCGGTTCGCTGCGCGATCATCGCGGCCAGTTGCAGCGGCTCGGGAGCGGCCAGGAAGCTGACGAGGTTCTGCTCGGCCAGCCAGACTCCGTCGTAGCCAAGCTGCTCGGCGAGCACCGCTTGCTCGAGCATCTCCTCGTAGAGCTGCTTCACCGGCCTGCCGCGATCCCACCACTGGCCGGGGAGGAAGAGGTAGAAGTCCATCAGCAAGCCTCCCACCGCGTGCAGCCGGCCACCGCCAGGGGAGGCGTGTGGAAGTCCATCGCCCAGCGCCACCACGCGCGAGCGCTCGAGCTCACGCCGGTTGCCGGTGAGAGGGCCATCTCCTAGCGACCCACCCTGCTCGCGAGGTGGTGGTCGGTGCTCGCGAGATGGTGGTCGGAGAAGTTGGCGACGGCATCGCGCAGATCCCCGCTTGCGCTGTAGACGAGCTCGCCGTCCACGATCGTGTGGGCGACCGACAGCTCTGCGAAGTCCTCGTCGCCGACCTCGTCGATCGCTTGCTCCAAGACCACGATGTCGGCGAGCTTACCTGCCTGGAGCGCCCCCCGCGAGTCCTCCCAGAAGCCGGCGTGTGCGGCAAAGCGGGTGTACATCGTGAGCGCCTGCTCGCGCGTGATGCGCTGGTCGGGGTCGATCGTGCGTCCCGCGAACGTACGGCGCGTGATCGCACACCACATGTTGTGAAACGGGTCGAGCAGGCGCGGATCACCACCGGTGGTGTCCGAGGTCCCGGGGACTTCGAAGCCCTCCCCGAGCAACGTGCGCAATGGCACACACTCGTGGCTGCGCTGCTCCCCGAGCGCCCGCGGCCAGAACTCGCCGTAGTTGTAGATGAAGCCCAAGTTGGGCACCGGCAGCACACCGGCTCGCTTGCACCATGCGGTACGCCGCTCGCTCCAGGCGGTGTTGGCGCCATGCTCGATCCTGGGTCGCCGCCCGTCGCCCGCGCGGGCACCCGCAAGCTCGAACGCCGCCAGGGCGATGTCCTGAGCAAGGTCTCCCGCGGCGTGCAAGGCCACCTGAGCTCCCGCCGCAAAGGAATCCCGGATGCAATCGGTCAGCTCACCCAGCTCATAGGTGAGAGCGCCGCGCTTGCCCGGGGCGTCGAGGTACTCCTCGTAGAAGGCGGCGGTATGCGAGGAGGTGCCCCCGTCGACGAACAGCTTTACCCCGCTGCCTTCAAACCAATCAGCCCGCAATGGCACGTCGGCGATCGCGCCGCTTGCCACCTCTTCGAGCGAGCCGGCAAGCGGCACCCAGCCGAAGCCACGCACGCGCAAAGGGATCTCACCCGCGCACACGGCCCCGCCGAGCAGGCGCATGACCTGCGCCGAATCCCATATCTCCTGGATCGAGGTGACTCCATTGGCCAGGTAATGTCCCCAGGCGACGTTTGAGATCGACCCCGCAAGCTCGGTGTCTGTCGGCTGGGGTATCGGGAAGCGATCGAACATCTCGGCCAGCACCCCCGTCGGCTCCCCCTCCGCGTCGCGCTCGATGCGTGCACCGGCCGGCTCCGGCGTATCTCGATCGATCCCGGCAAGCTCCAATGCACACCGGTTGACGACCACGTTGTGGATGCTCGACCGGTAGACGATCGGGCGATCGTGCGAGACCTCGCTCAGCTCTTGCGGCGTGGGGAAGCGGCGCTCGGCGAGCAGCTCGTCCTGGAAGGTGGTCCCTTGCAAGAGGATCCAAGTACCCGGCGCCACCGTTTGCACCCGCTCGCCGGCGCGAGCAAGAATATTCGCGACCGAAGTCACCGGTGGCGTACGACAATCCACAGCCGTGGCCATCGAGCGGGCCACATGACCGAAGTGCCCATGAGCGTCGATCAGACCGGGGAGCACGGTGGCGCCGCGGGCGTCGACAACGACGGTGGCAGGGCCGCGCAAGGACTCGATCTCTGCTGTGCTCCCGAGCGCGACGATCTGTCTCCCACGGGCCGCAACCGCTTCGGCGCGTGGGGCCCTGGGATTCATCGTGCGAACGTCCGCCCCCACGATCACGATGTCGGCATGCTCGGTCATCGACTGGCTGGGTACCTAGCCGTGGACCACGTAGCCGTGGACCACGTAGCCGTGGACCACCTAGTCATGGACCACCTGGATAGGACCGCGCTGAACATTCAGTTCTGAGCATTTTGATCGACGGGCGCCACAAACCCTCAGAGACACATGAAGCCGGGGATGCGGAAAACTCCTTCGGGCACGCATATTCCCCTTGGCGCGGGGCATCTACGCAAACCACAACCTCCCAAAAGGCCAACCGGAGAGTGTCCGAGCGGCCGGGCAGCGGTCACCTTGGGGTGCCCGCTGCCCGCAGAGCCGATCGAGATGCGGTTCGCGATTGAGATCGTCGGCATTCCCAAGTATGATGACTGTTCAATAGAGGTGCACCAATGTAGAGGCACCTGCGGCACTTACGGATAGGGGCTAATGCACAGATGCCTAGAGTAAGCTCGAATTCTTCCAAATCAAGCCAGGAAGGCGAGTGGTCGATACCAAGTCTCCGCGAGCCACGTTACTCGCAGTCGCTTGAGCGCGGGCTTGCGATCCTCGGCTGCTTCACCCCCGAGCGCCCAGTGCTCGGTATCGCGGACATCGCCGACGACTTGGGCATGAGTCGCTCGACGACCCACCGCTATGTGATCACGCTGGTAGCGCTTGGCTTCCTCGAGCAGGGTGCTTCACGCAAGTACCGTCTCGGCCTGCGTGTCACCGACCTCGGCATGTCCGCTCTGAACTCGACCGGGCTGCGTGAGCATTCGCGCCCCTACCTCGAAGAGCTGCGTCAGCGTACCTCCTATACG
>DATMPT010000302.1:0-2058 GCA_035567355.1 Solirubrobacteraceae bacterium | reverse complement strand
CCCTCCGTCAGCATCTCCGCCTCCACCCGAACGGTCCGGGACTCGAGCAGATTCTCGCTCCGAAGGGACCGCAGCAGGAGGGCCTCCCGGGTGATGGCTTGCAGGAGGAGCAAGCGAATGTGATGCTCGTGATCCTCCGAGCAGGACGCGCTCAGCTGGTACGCCACCTCGAGCTCGGTGCCGCTTGCGAGCTGTCGCGCGATCAACGGGCCGAGCGGCCTGAGCGCCACGTTGCTCAGGACCACCACGGCCGTCGTGAGCGCGGCCGCCAGCCAGAATCCGGATCCCGCGAGCGTCCCAACGGCTCCCGAGCACCACAGGGTCGCCGCCGTGTTGAGCCCCCGAACATTCAGGCCCTCCCGCAGGATTACGCCGGCTCCCAGGAAACCGATCCCTGACACCACCTGCGCCGCGATCCGCGTCGGACTGCTATCGCCCGGCATCAGCGCGGAGAGCACGACAAATGCTGAGGCTCCGGTCGCCACCAGGGCGTTGGTCCGGAGCCCGGCCCCCCGCTGACGCCATTGGCGTTCGAGTCCGATCACGGCCCCGAGCAAGACGGCCGCAACAATTCTGCCCGCCAGGTCCCATACAGGCATGTCGTTGCCCCCCCCGCTAGAGCCACGCGCCGAAGCGGCGGATGTACCAACTCTTGACGAGTTGCGTGAGGCCGCAGTAGGCGAGGAGCATCGCGGCCAGCCAGGGGAAGTAGGTCCCGGGGAGCGGCACCATGCCGATCGCGGCTCCCGCGTGCGAGAAGGGCAACCCCATGCCGACCGCGATGATGGCCGCGGTCGACAGGACCACCGGTACCGTCGCGCGGCTCTGGATGAACGGGATCTTTTGCGTGCGGATCATGTGCACGATCAGCGTCTGGGACAGGAGCCCCTCGAGGAACCAGCCGGACTGAAACAGCCCCTGATGGGCGGGCGCGTTGGCGTGGAACACGAACCACAGCAGCGCGAACGTGGCCACGTCGAAGACCGAGCTGATCGGGCCGATACAGACCATGAACCGGGCAATGCCGCTGGGCTCCCACTTGCGCGGCTGCTCCAGGAACTCTCGATCCATCCGGTCCCAGGGCAGGGCCACCTGCGACAGGTCGTAGAGCAGGTTCTGGACCAGCAGCTGGAGCGGCAGCATTGGGAGGAAGGGCAGGCACGCGCTGGCGATCAGCACGCTGAAGACGTTCCCGAAGTTTGAGCTGGCGGTCATCTTGATGTACTTGACGATGTTGCCGTAGACCTCCCGGCCCTTGAGCACGCCGGCCTCGAGCACGAGCAGGCTCTTCTCGAGGAGGATGATGTCGGCCGACTCGCGCGCGATATCCGTGGCGCCGTCGACCGAGATCCCGACGTCGGCATCCCGCAGCGCCGGCGCATCGTTGATGCCATCGCCCAGATAGCCGACGGTGTGCCCGCGGGCCTGCAGGAGGCGCACGATTCGCGCCTTCTGGAGCGGCGTGAGCTTGGCCAGGACGGTGGCCTGCTCCACCACATCCGCGAGCATGTCCGCCGGGAGGCCGTCCACCTCGGGGCCGAGCACGACCCGGTCGACCGGCAGCCCGACCTGGTGGCAAATCTGCCGGGTCACGATCTCGTTGTCGCCCGTCAGGATTTTGACCGCGACGCCGTGGGCGTGGAGGGCCGCCACCGCCTCGGCGGCCGTGGCTTTCGGGGGATCGAGGAAGGCCATCAGGCCGAGCAAGACGAGGTCGCGCTCGTCGTCCACCGCATAGGTGGCACTCGCCGCGGGTGGGACCGTCTTGTACGCTACCGCCAGTACACGGAGGCCATCCTCGTTGAGCGATTGCGCCAGCGCCAGGACCGACTTGCGGAGATCGTCGCTCAGCGGGAGTACTGTCCCGTCCTCCTCGGCCTGGGTGCAGATCTCGAGGAGCTCCTCGACGGCGCCCTTGCAGATCAAGCGATGCGCTTGCCGCCCGTGCTCGACGATGACGGACATGCGGCGGCGGACGAAGTCGAGGGGAATCTCGTCGATCTTGCGGTAGTCCTGGGCGAGATGCAGCTCGTGCTCGAGTTCAACATGCTCCAGGAT
>DATMPT010000301.1:0-4894 GCA_035567355.1 Solirubrobacteraceae bacterium | reverse complement strand
GATAGTAGAGCCGATGCTCGATCCCGCAGCCGAAGAATGGGCGAAAAGGCGCACCTTCCATCATTCGCTCTACCCGGCTGACCGGATCGCAAAGGAGCGCGAGGTGAGCGTGTCGGTGTGCCTGCCGGCGCGCGAGTGCGGGGGGACGGTCGGCGAGATCGCGGGCGCGCTGGCCCGCTTGCGCGAGATGGGGGCGATCGATGAGCTTGTTGTCGTGGACGCCGCCTCCGCCGACGGTACGGCGCGAGTGGCCGAAGCGGCGGGCGCAAAGGTGGTGCAGGAGAGCGAGCTGATGCCAGAGACCGTCCCTGACCTGGGCCCGGTGCTGGGCAAGGGCGACGCGATGTGGCGCGCCCTGTCGGTGCTGTCGGGCGAGCTTGTGATGTTTCTCGATGCCGACACCGAGGGTTTTTCCGAGCACTTCGCGACGGGTCTGCTGGGCCCGCTGGTATGCGAGCCGGAGATCGACTTCGTGAAGGCGTTCTACAGGCGTCCGTTCGAGCAGGACGGGATCTCGTTGCCAGAGGGCGGCGGCCGCGTCAACCACCTGATGGCGCGGCCGGCGCTGTCACTCTTTTACCCGCCACTCGGCGCTGTGCGCCAGCCGTTGGCGGGCGAGGTGGCGGCGCGGCGCGAGCTGCTCGAACGCATTCCCTTCGCGACCGGGTATGGCGTGGAGGTTGCGATGCTGATCGACGTGTGGCACGAGGTGGGGCTCGACGGTATCGCCCAGGTGGACCTCGAATTGCACCGCAACCGCCATCAGCCGATGGCGGCGCTGAGCGAGATGTCAGAGACGGTGCTCGCCGCGATCGTCAGGAGGCTCGTGTCGGAGGGGCGCCTGTCGGGAGAGGGGATCGCTGGGGGAGGCGGCGGAGGCGCCCCGCGCGATTCCGGCAACGGCCGGCTGGGGCAGCCAGGCCTAGGTTGGGAGGGGTGCGAAGCCGGGGCTTACGTAACGACCGAGCGTCCCCCGTATGCGAGCTTGATGAGCCGGTGAAGGTGCGCTGTCTGTATCTCGATCTCGATGGGACGCTGCTCGGGCGGGGTGCCTCGCTGGTGCACGACGGGGAGGGTAGGGTTTCCTTGCAGGGGATGCGCGCGATCGAGGCGTGCCTGCGCGCCGGTGTCGAGATCGTGCTGATGTCCGGCCGTCGCCGCATCCAGGTGGCCGAGGACGCGCGACTGCTCGGCCAGAGTGCCTACATCTTCGAGTCGGGGGCGTGCGTTGTCTTGGGCGCAGACCAGCTCGGGCCGGGGAGAGTGGCGTCTGGCACGTCCTCCAACCTGGCGTCTGGCACGTCCCCCGACGTGGCATCGGGCTCCTCCAACCCGGCGTCCGGCACATCGTCTAACCCGGCGTCGGGTGCACCGTCAGACCTGGCGCCGGTCGCGTTCTCCGGTCGCTCCGGCGCATCGTCCGGTGCTTCTGACGCGATGGCTGGCCGGGCCGGCGCTCCCGCGGGCGGCGAGGAGCATTGGCTGACCGGGGACTTGCAGCCGGGTGAGCTCACCATCGCCCAACAGATCGAGCGCAGCGGCGCGCCTGCGATGCTGCTCGAACGCTACGAGGGCCGGCTCGAGTACCACGAGCCGTGGCATCTGGACCGCGAAGTGTCCCACCTCTTCCGTGGGCTGGTGGATGCGCTGGAGGTGGACACGCTGCTCGCCGAGCAAGGCCATGGGCAGCTCCGCTTGGTCGACAATGGCGTTGTCAACCGCCGCTCGCCCGCGCTCGCCGGCCTGCCGCACGTACGTGGCTATCACCTCGTCCCGGCGGGGGCATCGAAGGCGGCTGCGGTGGCCTTTCATAGGCAGGTGCGTGGCTATGCGCGTGACGAGACATTCGCGGTTGGCGACTCGCGGGAGGACCTCGCCTGCGCAGAGCATGTTGGGTGCTTCTGGCTCGTGGCCAACGCGGTCGAGCGCGACCCCTCGATCGGTGTGGCAATCGCACAGTTCGACAACGTGCGCGTCGCCGAGGCAGGCCACGGCGCCGGCGTCTACGAGGCGGTCGTGAGCACACTCGTCACAGGCTGATCGGGCGTCTTCACTCGCTTTGTAGGTGTCTTGCTGCCGGCAGACTTGCATCTCCGCTTGCCGTGGCGTGTCTGGTCGGCCGTGTCAGGCGCGCTACTCGACGATTCCCTCGCGCTTCTCCTCCTCGTAGAGGCGTTCGACGACGAACTCCTTCAAGAGCGTCTGGTAGCCGGTGTTGCGGCGTGCGGCGAGGACCCGCAGCCGCTTGAGCGTGAATTCGTCGAAGCGCACCGCGATTGGCGTGGTCCGGCCTTTGCCGAGCAGCTCTTTAGGGATCTTGCGCCGCCGCTCCTCTTGCTCGTGGGCGGCCGCCAATTCGGCTTCGAACTGTTCGGTCGCCGTGTCCCCTCCGCGGGTGGAGGGGTTTCGGGTGGTGGAGGGGTTTCGGGTGGTGGAGGGGTTTCGGGCGTTACCCCGATCGTCGTTGTGCTTTTGATTTTTCTTCTTGACCGGGGGCATATGCTCCTTTTTCTACAATTTTGCCATAGTGAATACGAGCGTAACTACAATAGCAGAATGTAGTTACGATGGTAATCCCAAAAGAAGACGACGCTGCAGGCGTTCGAACCTTCTCGTCAGTCTCGGGCGAACAGCGCTCGCCACACTCCTCGCCAGAAGCCCGGCTCGGGCCGGCGGCGCCAACGGGCCGGTGGGGGGACAGTGGTGCGCACGAGGGCGACCCACTCGTCGAGGGGTAGCTCGCCGGAGATTAGCCGTCCGAGCGCTCTGGTCACTGGGGCTTCGACGCCGGCCTGCTCGAGCGTACGGGCCAAGAGTGGCACCCACTCGAGCGCCTCGACCGCTTGGCCTATACGCGCTGGGATCTCGACCGCTGGGACGCCCTCGGCGAGCAGTTCGCCGGCGCGGCGGTTGCGGCTCTCGCGCGCCAGCGCGGTGGCGAGGAGATCGCCGACTCCCGCTAGGCCGATCATCGAATCGGGCCGCGCGCCCAAAGCCTCGGCATAACGCCATACCTCGGCGAAGATGTGCCCAGCCGCGGCTCCAGCCGCGTTTGCCCCCTGCGCCTGGGTGGCGCCGGCGGCGAGCGCAGCGGCGTTCTTGGCGGCCCCGGCGAGCTCAACGCCGATCGGGTCGTTGGATTGCTCGCACACTACCCCTGCGCGTGTGAATACCTGGGCGAGCGTGCGGGCCAGCTCTTCGTCTACGCAAGCCACGACGAGGCCAGCGCCGGAGCGCACCATCTCCTGGGCATGGGCCGGGCCGCCGACGCAGGCCACCCGCTGCTCGCCGAAGATGGCGCTCAGGACCGTCGTGGGTGGGCGCCCGTCGGGAGGCACGAGCCCCTTGGCAACCGATACCACCGCCGCGCGCTTGCCAAGCTCCCCGGTACGCAGGGCCGAGATTGCGACGTCCAGTCCACGCGAAGGAACGGCCAGAAACACGTAGTCGGCGCGCGCGACGCCGGCGTCAACCGGCTCGATGCGCAGTTGACTAGGCAGTTCGACGCCCGGCAGGTAGAGCTTGTTCTCGCGCTCATCGGATAGCAGCTCCGCCTGCTCGGCGCCGCGTGTCTGCAGCGTCGTGCGCAGGCCGGCCCTGCTCAGCAGTACGGCGAGCGCGGTACCAAACGAACCGGCCCCGATCACCGTTGCGCGCCGGGCGCCGGGACTGGGCAACGAGCGGCCACGCGGCGCGCGCACCGCGGGCGCCGAGGGTGGGACCCGCGCAGCCAAGGGCGGAACCTCCGCCGTCATCCGGCTCGCACCTCCCGCGGCGGTTGCGTCGTGCCAGCAACAGCTCCGAGGTCGTCTGGGCTGGACGGCCCCGCGGGGCTGACGGTAGGCTCGGACGCGGTCATCTGATGCGCGAGCCTACTGTCCCCGATACACACAACGTGGAGTGGCGCAACTGGACCGGCGACGAAGGCTGCCGGCCCAAGGAGATCGTGCATCCCGAGTCGCTCCACGAGATAGCTTGCGCAGTAGCGCGCGCCGCCCGCCAAGGTCTGCGTGTGCGTGTCGCGGGCGCCGGACATTCCTTCAGCGACATCGCTTGCAGCGAGGGGATGCTGATCGCGCTCGACCGCTTCCAGCGCGTACTCGACGTGGATCGGAAGTCGGGTCTGGTGCGTGTGCAGGGCGGTACATCGATTGCGCGGCTGAATGCCAGCCTGGCAGAGCAGGGTTTGGCGCTCGAGAATCTGGGCGATATCGACGTGCAGAGCATCGCGGGCGCGATCTCGACGGCGACGCACGGGACCGGTGCTCGCTTGCCCAATATCCCCGCCCAGGTGGCGGAGCTGACGCTTGTGATCGGAGACGGCTCGACGCTCGTGTGCTCCCCCGAGCGTGACCCCGAATCATTTCGTGCCGCGCGCGTCGGGCTCGGTGCGCTCGGAGCGATCGCCGAGGTGAGTCTGCGCTGCGTGCCCGCCTTCACCTTGTGCGGGATCGACGCGCCCGCGCCGCTCTCGGAGACGCTTGAGCGTTTCGAGGAGTTGGCACTCGCCAACGATCATTTCGAGTTCTACGTATTCCCACACTGCGATACGGCGCTCACGCGCACCAACAACCGCACCGAGCAGCCGCCCGAGCCGCGCGGGAAGGCGGCCGAGTACGCAAACGATGTGCTCTTGACCAACCGCGCCTTCGAGATGTTCTGCCGCATCGGCCGGCGTCTCCCGGGTCGCATACCCGAGATTAACCGGATCGTGACGCGCCTGGCCGGCAAGTCCAAGCGAATCGACCGTTCCGACCGGATCTTCACCAGTCCGCGGCTGGTGCGCTTCACCGAGATGGAGTACTCCTTGCCACGCGCGCATACGACCGAGGCGGTGCGCAGGATCTTGGAGATGATCGAGCGGTGCGGCTTCGCCGTGCCGTTCCCGATCGAG
>DATMPT010000300.1:0-2227 GCA_035567355.1 Solirubrobacteraceae bacterium | reverse complement strand
TTGGCCGCGCACGACTTCGTGCTGACCGTGGGCACCTCCGTGTTCCCCTACTACCCTAACGTGCCCGGCCCACTCCTGGCCGAGGGGACCGCGCTGGTGGCGATCACGAGCGACCCGGATGAGGCCGCACGCGCGCCGATGGGGGATGCGATCGTGGCCGACCCGGCGCTCACGCTCGCCGCTCTCGCCACAGCCGTAGGCGAGTCCGAGCGGACGCCGCCGCCGCCGCGCCCCGCGCCCGAGCCGGCGCCGGTCGCCGACCCGGTCAGTCCCTCTACAGCGGTGCGCGCGCTCGGCGATGTGTTTCCACGAGATGGCATAGTGGTGCTCGAGTCACCCTCGGCCACACTTGCCTTGCGCAACCAGTTGCGCCTGTCAACCCCAGGCAGCTACTACTTCTCCTCCGGCGGCGGCCTTGGCTTTGGGATGCCGGCCGCGGTCGGTGTGCAATTGGCCCAGCCGAGCCGCCCGGTGGTGTGCGTGATCGGCGAGGGCTCGGCCCAGTATGCGATCCAGAGCCTATGGACAGCGGCGGCCTACGAGGTGCCGGTCACGTTCTTGGTGTTGCGCAACGACGAGTACGCGATCCTCAAGTGGTTTGGCATGCTCGAGGACATCGTGGGCGCGCCTGGCCTGGACCTGCCCGCACTCGATTGCGCAGCGGTCGCTAGCGGCTACGGCGTGAAATCGCGTGTCGTGGGCGATGCCGAGGAGCTGAGCGAGGGATTGAGCAAGGCGCTTGCCTCGGACAAGCCCGAGCTCCTCGAAGTTGAGGTCGCCCCGGGGATGGCGCTTGCGTGAGACCGCTCGCCCACCGCTCAACCACGTGGCCATCACTTAACCGTGTGGCCTACCGCTCAACCGTGTGGCCATCGCTCAACAGTGCGGCCCACCGCTCAATGGCCCGCCGCTCAGCCGTGTCGCCCACCGCTCAACCTGCGGGAGGCCGGTGAATGAGTGAGGCACAGCCCGACGTGATCGTCGTCGGTGCCGGGCTCGCCGGCCTGGTGAGCACGCTCGAGCTGTTGCGCAGCGGCCACAGCGTGCTCTTGCTCGACCGCTGCCGCCCAGAGGAGATCGGCGGTCTGGCGCGCGAGGCGTTTGGGGGCATGTTCATGGTCGACTCGCCCGAGCAGCGCCGCTCGCGGATTCCCGATAGCGAGCGCCTCGCGCTCGAGGACTGGTTGCGGATCGCCGAGCTCGATACCGAGGACGTGTGGCCCAGACGTTGGGCAGAGCAATACGTGACGCGCGCTCGCGACGACGTCGGCGGATGGCTGCGGGAGATCGGCGTGAAGTTCTTCCCGGTCGTCAACTGGGCCGAGCGCGGCAACTTCGGCGACGGCAACTCGGTGCCGCGCTTCCACCTGACGTGGGGCACCGGCAAGGCGCTCGTGCAGGCGGTGTGGGGGGCGATCGAGGCCCACCCGAGACGCTCGGCGCTCGATCTGCGCTTGCGCTCGCGCGTAACCGGGCTGATCGTCGAGGACACGCGAGTGGTCGGTTGTCGTGTTACGGCTGAGCATTCCCCCCGCGCGCGCGGGGCCACCGCTCAGACAGATCAAACAACACACCAGACTGAGCCCGCCACCCGCCGACCCGAGTACCCGCCTGAGCACGAGGGAGCACCCGAGCCGGGTGACCTCGAGGTACGCGCCGCCAAGGCGGTCGTGATCGCGGCGGGCGGGATCGGCGGCAACCTGGAGATCGTAAGACGCGAATGGCCCGTCGACCGGTTGGGGCCCGCGCCGGAGAAGCTGTTGATGGGCTCGCACTACTACGCCGACGGAGCGCTGCACGAAGAGGTCAGCCGTGTCGGCGGCAACGTGACCCATCTATCGCGCATGTGGAACTACGCCGACGCCGTGCGCCACCCCAAGCCACAACGCGAGCGCCACGGCCTGAAGCTGATCCCACCGCGCTCGGGCTTGATGCTGAACCCGGATGGCCGGCGCTATGGACCCGTGCCGGTGATGCCGATGTTCGACGCCTATGCGGCACTCGAGCGCATGTGCGAGGACGCGCGCAAGTACTCATGGCTGGTGTGCAACTTCAAGATCGCCAAGCGCGAGCTGGACGTGTCGGGCTCCCAGCACAACCCGCATCTCAGAGAACGGCGGATCGTGCCGTTCCTGCTAAGCGTGCTGCTCGGCAAGCCCGGCCTGGTGAAGCATTTCCTGGAGGGTTCACCCGACTTCGTGCAGGCCGGATCGCTCGGCGAGCTTGC
>DATMPT010000299.1:0-2154 GCA_035567355.1 Solirubrobacteraceae bacterium | reverse complement strand
GACGCGCACGGTGCGGTAGGTGAGGCGCATCTGCATATCGCGCAACGGGTCCTTGCTGGAGGGCAGAGAGCGCACGCGATGCTTCGGCGTGGGTCGCGAGCTCTCTCTGTGGGCCGCAGCCGGGCCGAGGTAGGGAAGCGCGATCATGCCCATCAACGCACCAGCCAGCGCGAGCAGGTCGCCGTCGCGCTCGAGCAGGCGGGCATGCAAGACCGACAGGACTCCGCCCACCACTCCCTCGCCGGTCAGCGGGGGCAGCGCGGTCGCCGACCTGGACTCTGCACGTCCTTCGTCGATTACGGCTGTCACCGGGTCGAGCGCGCCGAAGCGGCGCTCATGCACCCTGCGCCCGGCCCCAAGCGTCTCGACGATGCAGAGCCTGCCCATCGCGGGCTCGTCTTCGAGGAATTCAAGCGCCGCTATCAGCCCAGCCCTGACCCGCACGAGCCACCTCGCTCCGGGGTCATAGGCATCAAGCACATACTCGCTCGCGCGGACAATCGACTGGTCAAGCGCCGCCAGGAAGCAATCTTCGAAGTCCTCGAACACTTCGTAGAAAGTGCGACGCGAGACACCCGAGCGCGAGACCACGTGCGCCACAGTCGCGTTGGAGCGACCGCGCTCGGAAACCACGTCGATCATCGCCGCGATCATGCGAGCACGCTGGATCCCAGTGACATGGCCGCGCCCAAACCCATCGCGCTCAACCACGCGTGCGCCGCGCTCAGCGGTAGCGCTGAAACGCTTGACCGCACCGGGAGGACGCCCGGCGGTCGAACGCGCAGCCCCGTCGGTAGGGCGCTTGGCGGTCGAACGCTCGGCACCGCCTGGAGGACGCTCGACAGTCGAACGCGCGGCACCGCCCGTAGAGCGCTTGGCGGTCGAACGCGCGGGCCCGCCTGTGGAGCGCTTGGCGGTGGAGGATTGTCGTTTGGGTGCCATCGTTATCCTCGTTTTGGGACGCCCCCGACGGACATCGCCCTGGCACAGGGGGTGTCCGGGCGACATCCGCGAGGGGGCCTAACGGCCAATACAATCCTCCGCCCTCAGCGTCTCCCTGTCACCTCTTGTTTCCCATTGGCGGAACTTGTGTCTCCAACCTCGCGCTCAACTCTGGCCGCCAAGCGCTTTCGAGGCACCCGGCTGCTGCCAAGCGCGCAGTCTCACGCTTAGTTCTGGGCGCCGCCGAAGCCCTTCATTGCTTCGGTCATGGCGCTGGGCGTGTCGAGGATCTGCGAGAAGCGCACGACCGTGACCGTGTCCTCCATCGACACGGAGCGCCCATAGATCTGCTCAAGGAAGTTGATCAGCTCCTCGTGACGGCGGAACTCTGGGTTGTCGTGCTTGATGTCTCGTGGCGAGAGCTCTGCGACCTTCATCACCTCGACCTGATCGATCACGGCTTCGAAGATGCGCTCGCGCGGGGAGTACTGGTAGCCGATCGTGACGAGCACCGCCTGGTTCTTGCGGTACTTGCCCGACTTGTCGCCGAGCCTGATCGTGGCCGTCTTGCGACCCTTCTTCAGCTCGTCGGCGAAGATCGTCGAGTAGAAATTGAGTACCTGCACGATCGGCAGGCTATCGGTCTTGCTCGCCGATGGCCAGTGCGCGTGCCACCATCTCGCGCTCTCCCGGATAGCTGAGCGCCTTCTTGGCCTCGGCGAGTCCCATCCAGCGCGCCTCGAGGACCTCCTCGTCGTGATCGGATGGGTCACCGCTCACGTAGCGAAACAGGAAGAAGTGGACGCTCTTGGCCACCCTGATACGGTCGCGCACATACCAGTAGCGCACCTCGCCAAGCTCTTGCACGAGCTCGGCGGTGACGCCCGTCTCCTCGCGCACCTCGCGGGTAGCCGCCTGCACGATCGTCTCGCCCGCGTCGAGATGACCCTTGGGCAAGCCGAGCACGTGCGACCCATCCGCGGCGCGCCTGGTGGGCACTATTACAAGCACCTTGCCCTCGTGGACCACCACGCCGCCGGCGGAGACCTCGCGGGCGCCCGCGCCGGGGCCGGCCTTCTCAGAAGACATACCCGTCGAGTGCAGCCGGGTCGTGGACGACCAGGCGCCCGCGACCCTGGGAGATCACCCCAGCTCGCTCGAGCACCGCCAGGAAGCGCGAGGCCGACTCGCGAGAGGAGCCAGCCAGCTTGG
>DATMPT010000298.1:0-3418 GCA_035567355.1 Solirubrobacteraceae bacterium | reverse complement strand
TGGCCGAGCGCCCGTTCGAGGAGTGGCTCACGTCCGAGCGGGAGCGTCTGCACGAGCTGGCCATCCAGGGCCTGGGCCGTCTGCTCGCCCACCAGCAAAAGGCCGGCGCCGCCGAGCCGGCCGTCCAGACCGGCCTCCGTCTCCTCGCGCTCGACCCGCTGCAGGAGCCCGTCCATCGCGCCGTCATGCGGCTCTATGCGCGGCTTGGGCGCAGGGAAGCCGCACTGCGCCAGTACCAGCTCTGCATGGACGCACTCAAGCGCGAGCTCAACACACCGCCCGAGGTGGAAACCACCCAGCTCTACCAGCAGATCTTGAAGACGCGTGCCGTCCATGCCGGCCGTCCTGAGGAGTCCCACACTGCCATCGGGGCGGCGGCCGCGCCGCCGACCGCCACGGCGCCGACGAATCTCCCTGCGCCGACCTCGGAGCTGGTCGGCCGGGCGGCCGCGGTCGCGGAGGTGAGGGAGCTGGTGGCGGCCCACCGGCTCGTCACGCTGATCGGCGCGGGCGGGATCGGCAAGACGCGGCTGAGCCTGGAGGTCGCGCGACGCCTGTTGCCGGACTTTTTCGACGGCGTATGGTTGGCCGAGCTCGCGCCGCTCTCCGACCCTAGCCTCGTGCCGGTCAGCGTCGCGGTCGCGCTCAAGCTTGCCCTGCCCGACCGTGCGGAGTCGCCTGAGCGGGTGGCGGCCGCGCTCGGGGACAAGCGCCTTCTGCTCGTGCTCGACAATTGCGAACACGTGGTCGAGGCAGCAGCGAGCATGGCCGAAGCGGTGCTGCGGGCCGCGCCGCACGCGCGCGTGGTGGCAACCAGTCGCGAGCCGCTGCGGGCGCCTGGAGAGTACGTGTATCGCGTTCCGTCGCTCGAGGTACCCCTCGAGGACACGCACGATCGTGAGGATCTGCTCCAGACGGCCGCCGTCAGCTTGTTCGTCGCCCGGACGCGGGCGGTGGCAGGTAACTTCTTGCCGGACGCGCGAAGCGCGGCGACGATGGGTGCAGTCTGTCGACGCCTCGATGGGATCCCGCTCGCCATCGAGCTAGCGGCGGCTCGGACTGCCACCCTCGGGTTAGACGAACTCGCCGCGCGTCTCGACGATCGGTTTCGACTCCTCACGAGGGGCCACCGCACGGCCCTCCCGCGCCAGCAGACGTTGCGGGCGACTTTTGACTGGAGTTACGGGCTCCTCCCGGCGATCGAGCAAACCGTCCTGCGCCGCCTCGCCGTTTTTGCCGGCGGTTTCACGCTGGAGGGGGCCAGCGCCGTCGCGACCGCCGACGACCTCGACGCGCCGGAGGTGGTAGACATCGTGGCGGACCTGGCGGCGAAGTCGCTGATCGTGGTCGAGATCGCGGATGCCGACGCGAAATACCGCTTGCTCGAGACCACGAGGGTCTACGCGCTCGAGAAGCTCGCCGACAGCGGGGAGCTCGACCAGGTGGCCCGACGCCATGCCCAACACTACCAAGTCGTCTTCGAGCGAGCCGAGGCCGAGTGGGACCGGCCCATGCTCGAGTGGTTGGCCGTGTACGGCCGTCATCTCGACAACGTGCGGACGGCGCTGGACTGGGCCTTTTCCCCGAGCGGGGATGGGTCGATCGGGGTAGCGCTCACCACCTCGGCGCTTCCACTCTGGTTCCACCAGTCGCTCTTGCTCGAGTGCCGCGGCCGGGTCGAGCGCGCGCTGGCCAGCCTCGCGGAACGCCCGGGGCGGGACAGGCGCCGCGAGATGCAGCTCCGGACGGCGCTCCTGGTGGCGCTCAGGAACACGAGGGAAGCGGCGGCTGCCGACACCATCGCGGCCTGGACCACCGTCCTCGACGTGGCCAAAGGCCTCGCCGACACCTCGTATCAGCAGGCGGCCCTCTGGGGCTTGTGGCTGGCCCACATCACCCGCGGCGAGGCCCGCACGGCACTGGCGCTGGTGGATAGATTTTGCGGCCTGGCGACCGATCCGGCCGATCGACTCCAAGGCGAGAGGATGATGGGCGCCTCGCTGTATTACCTCGGGGACCAGGCAAACGCGCGGCAGATCCTCGAGGGCATACTCAGCCGCCACATCGCCCCAGCCCGCCTATCGCGCACGGTCCCCTTTCAATATAGCCATCCGAATGCCCGCTTGATTCTGTCGCGGGTCCTCTGGCTGCAGGGATTCCCCGATCAGGGCCTGGGCCTCGCCGAGCGCAACGTCGAGGACGCGAGGGCGATCGATCTCGCAGTGGGGGTGTGCTATGCGCTGGAGATCGCATTCCTCGTCTCCATCTGGAGCGGCGATCTGGTGGCCACCGAACGCTACGTGACGGCGCTGCTCGACTATTCGGCACGACACGCGCTGGCCGGCTGGCATCGACCGGCTCGGTGCTTCGACGGAGTCCGACTCCTCAAGCGCGGCGAGGTGGGTGAGGGACTCGAGCTTCTCCGTACTGGGCTCGACATAGACGTGCCGTATTACCCGTTCATGCTCGGCATGCTCGCGCAAGGTCTGGCCGCGGCGGGACACGTCGCTCAGGCGCTCGCGACGATCGATGAGGCGCTCGCCAAATGCGATAGGGACGACGAGCGTTGGTGGTTCGCCGAGCTCTTGCGCATCAAGGCTGAGGTGATGTTGCCAGCGGAGGGCGCAGATGCCGCTGCTGCGGCCGAGGCCTACCTTCAGGACGCCCTCGAGTGGACGCGCCGCCAAGGCGCCTTGTCCTTGGAGCTGCGATGCGCCACCGACCTCGCCCGGCTGTGGCATGCACGGGGCCGGACCGTGTCGGCGCGTGAGCTCCTCGCGCCGATCTACGGCCGCTTCACCGAGGGCTTCGGCACCGCCGATCTCCGGGCCGCGAAGGCACTGCTCGACAGCTTCGGATAGCCAGGCCAGCGGGCACCAGGTAGGAGTGGCGATGTCACCTAACTCCGAGGAGCGGAGCCCGAGCGCTAGCTCGTGGTCGTGATCGATTGGTGCTCGCGGCAGATTGTGTCTTTAGATTGTTCACAACCGTGGGGTTGCGAACACCCGCATCTTCGGAACTGGGTGATCTAAGTCGCCTTACCGCACCTATCGGGCGTTCCTCGGGACGTCGCGACCCGTGAAGCAGTGATCCAAGGTCAGCTGTTTGCGAGATCCGCTGGGTCCTCCGGTCGCTGGTTCATATCGCGGGCCCGCAACCACCGAAATCGACTCGCCTAGCCTTCGAGGTAGACGTCGTCTGAATCGCCGCGTCAATCTCATCTTGTTCCAAGAGTCCTTCCACTGACGTCAATCCGTGGGACTTCAATGGGAATCGATGTGGGAATGGAGTGGGAATCTGGGAATTGGACCGGGTTTCCTTGAGGACCATGGCCTCTGGAGCGGTCGCCCCGTCCGTGGGCCCCATCCGCGTGACATAACCTCCCAGACGCGGACGCCGGCCGGCCCACGAGCCGCTG
>DATMPT010000297.1:0-4902 GCA_035567355.1 Solirubrobacteraceae bacterium | reverse complement strand
AGCGAGCTGACCGCGCAGGCGCTCGCCCACCAGGGAGTGGGGACGATCTTCGTCGCCAACCGCCACGCCGACCGGGCTCTCAGCCTCGCGCAGCGCTTCGGCGGCTCGGTGGTGGGGCTCGACAAACTCCCCGAGCAGCTCTTGGAGGCCGACATCGTCGTCTCCTCGACCTCCTCTCCGCACCCGATCGTGGGGGCGGAGGAGCTCGAAGTCGTGATGGCCCAGCGCAATAATGCTCGCCGGGGCGGGCAGGCATCACTATTGCTGATCGACATCGCCGTGCCGCGCGACATCGACGCGCGCTGCGCGGACGTCGAGGGAGTCACCCTGTACGACATCGACGATCTCCAAGAGGTCGTGCGGCGCAACCTGGGCGCGCGCGAAGAGATCGTGCCGCAAGCGGAGGAGATCGTGGAGGAGGAGATCAGGCGCTTCGCGCGCTGGCTCGGCCAGGCCGAGACCCTGCCGACGGTGGCGGCCCTGCGCGAGCACGGCGACGCGATCGTCGAGCAGATCCTGGCCGAGAACGCGGGACGCTGGGAGTCGGCCTCAGAGCGCGACCTGATGCGCGTCGAGGCTCTCGCGCGCGCCGTCCTGGGACGCCTGTTGCACGAGCCGACGATCCGGCTGCGCAGCTTCTCCGCCGAACGCGGCCACGCCAGCTTGCAGCTCGTGCGCGAGCTGTTCGGGCTCGACGAGGAGCCCGGCCGCGAGAGCACCGCCGAGGACGCGGACGGGAAGCTCGCCGAGGTGCGCTCGATCAAGAGCGCCCGCAAGGGTTCGTAGGAGCCCCGGGGCCGTGCGAATCGGGACGCGCGGCAGCGCACTCGCGCTCGCCCAGGCGCGACTTGTGAAGCGGTGGCTCGGTGGGGGCGAGATCGTGATCGTGCGCACGCGTGGGGATGTGATGTACGAACCCATCAAAGAGCCGGACAACGGCCACGCCAAAAACGGGGCGAAGATCCCGCCGGACACGATCCCCCCGGACAAGCTGCGGCGCGGCGACGACAAGTCTCGCTGGGTGGCCGAGCTCGAGCAGGCTCTGCTGTTAGAGGAGATCGACGTAGCGGTCCACTCCGCCAAGGACATACCCGTCGAGCTGACGGACGGCCTCGAGCTGCTCGGCTCGCCCAACCGCGCGTCCGCCGAGGACGCCTTGATCGGTGCTCGCTCGCTGGAGGAGCTGCCCGAGGGCGCATGTGTGGGCACGAGCAGCGTGCGCCGGGCCGCACAGCTGCGCGCCGTGCGCGCGGACCTCGAAGTCGTGAGCCTGCGCGGCAACATCGATACGCGCTTGCGCAAGCTTGCAAGCGCCGTTATCGCGAGGGGCGACGGGAGCGGTGGCGAGGAAAGCGCTGGGAGATCCGGATTCAATGCGATCGTGCTCGCCAAGGCCGGGCTCCTCAGATTGGAGCGAGAGCGCGACATCGGCTGCACGCTCGACCCGGCCAGCTTCGTCCCTGCCCCGGGGCAGGGCGCCCTCGGGCTGCAGGCGCGCGCGGGTGACGGCACCGTGAAGGCCGCCGTCGAGCCGATCATCGACGCGGACGCATCGGCCTGCCTGCAGGCCGAGCGCGCCCTGGCCCACGCGCTCGGGGCGAGCTGCAACACCCCCCTCGGCGCATACGCGGTGCCGGCCGGTTGCGGGTGCCTGCAATTGCGCGCATGGGTGGGCTTGCCCGACGGCTCGGAGTGGGTCGCCGACGAGCTGCTCGGCGGCTTCTACGACCCCGAGGAGCTGGGATCCCGTGTGGCCGAGCGACTGGAGGCGGTGGGTGCGCGCGAGCTGCTCAGGCGCGCGGAGGAGATAGCCGTTGAAGCGAGCTGACCCGCCACGGGCCACACAACCGCCCCAGGCCACGTCACAGCCCCAGGCCACGCCACAGCCCCAGCCCCAGCCCCAGCCCCAAGCCCAAGGCACACAACCGCCACAAGGCACACCACAGTCACAGGGCATCCCACAGTCACAAGCCACCGGGCGGCCACAAGACACGAAGCGAGCTGGACGCGTGTACCTCGTAGGGGCCGGGCCGGGCGACCCCGGCCTGTTGACAGCGCGGGCCTTGGAGCTGATCGCGAGGGCCGACACGATCCTCTACGACCGGCTGATCCCGCCGCAAGCGCTGGACGGTGCACGCGCCGACGCCGAGCTCCTGTTCGTCGGTAAGCAGGGCGGCGGCGCATCGGTACCCCAAGAGCAGACACAGGCCCTGATGATCGAGCGGGCGCTCGCGGGGCGCGAGGTCGTGCGTCTGAAGGGCGGCGACCCCTTCGTGTTCGGACGTGGTGGCGAGGAGGCGCTCGCGCTGCGCCAGATGAATATCGATTTTCGTGTCGTACCCGGGGTCACAGCCGGCGTTGCCGCCGCTGCGTATGCGGGCATTCCGGTGACACACCGGGGCCTCGCAACCGGGGTTGCGCTGGTGACCGGGCATACCCAAGAGGACACCCCCTCCGGGGCGCAGGCCCACGGAGACGGGGTCCAGGGGAGCGAGGACCCCAAGAAGCCTGGGCAGGAACTGGACTGGGACGCGCTGGCGGCCTTCCCAGGCACGCTCGTCTTCTACATGGGCGTGCGCGCGCTCGAGCGGATCGCCACCTCCCTGATCGCGGCCGGGCGCCCGCCGTCCCAGCCGGTGGCCGTGGTGGAACGGGCCACGCTCCCCGGCCAGCGCACGGTGAGCGCCACGCTCGCCACGATCGCCGCGGTGGCCGCCGCCAAAGGGGTGAAGGCGCCGGCGATCACGATCGTCGGCGACGTGGCCGGGCTGGCGGGAAGCTTGGAGTGGCTGGGAGAGCGTCCCCTGGCGGGACGCACGGTCGCGGTGACACGCGCGCGCGCGCAGGCAAGCGGACTGGCACGGCGCCTGGAGGAGCTTGGCGCAAAGGTTGTGCAGGCGCCGGCGATTCGCGCGCGCGCGATATCGGATCCCACCCTCCCGCCGCTGGATCTAGCCCCGTACGACCTGATCTGCCTGACCAGCCCCAACGGCGTCGAGCTCTTGTTCAAGCGATTGGAGGACAAGGCCCACCCACCGCGTGACGCGCGCGCGCTCGCGGGCGCGCGCGTCGCGGCGATCGGGCCGGGAACGGCGCAGGCGTTGGCCGGGCACGGGATCGTGGCCGATGTCGTGCCTGAGCGCTTCGTGGCCGAGTCGCTCGTCGAGGCATTGGGCGGTCTGGAGGTCAAGCACGCGCTCCTCGCCACGGCCAGCGATGCGCGCACGGTCCTGCCCGACGCCCTGCGCGCGCGCGGCATCGAGGTGGACGTGCTGGCTCTTTATGAGACCGTTGCCGAGCCGCTCTCGGCGCGTACTCTGGTGGAGGCCACGAGCGCCGACTACATCACCTTCACTTCGGGCTCGAGCGTTCGCTTCTTCCTGGACGCCCTGCGCGCGCGCGCGGAGCACGGCGACGGAGACACACCGGCTGTTGGCGGCGACGCGGACCGTGCCGGGGCCAGGTTCCCGGCAACGACGCGAATCGTCTCGATCGGTCCCATCACCAGCGCCGCACTCAGAGAGAACGGAATCGAGCCTCACATCGAAGCGCAGCGACACGACATCGACGGACTGGTGGAGGCACTGCTGGCCGATACCGAGGGTCGGGGACGATGACGGCCGCCACGGCCGGCGAGGCCGGACACGGCCGGTGATGGCGACGCGGGCGGGCGGTGAAGATGGCCCAGACGGCCAAGCACCCGGCGTTGGCCACCCGCGCTTGCACCTGAGACAGACCGGCTCGACGAACGCGCGGGCGCGCGCGCTGGCGATCGCCGGGGCGCCACACGGCACGCTTGTGAGCGCCGCCGAGCAAACGGCCGGGCGCGGGCGCCAAGGTCGCGCCTGGCTGGCGCCACCCGGTAGCGCGCTGCTGTGCTCGCTCGTGTTGCGCAATCCGCCCTTGCTGCTGCCGCTCCTCGCCGGGGTGGCTGTGTGCGATGTGGTGGGCAAGCATCTCTTGACGGGTGCCCGAGGGGCAAGCCCCCCTCCGCGGGCGGCAGGCGACAGGCGTGCGCTGGTGAAGTGGCCCAACGACGTCGTCTTTGCCGATGCCGTCCCTACGGCCGGCAAGGCACCGGCCCTCGCGAAGGTGGCGGGCATCCTTGTCGAGGGGCGCCCCCAAGATAATTGGGCCGTGGTGGGGATCGGAGTGAACGTGGCCGTGTCGATCGAGGATCTCCCGGCTGAGGTGAGCGCCGGCGCCGCGAGCTTGGAACGTCCCGCGAGTGCGATCGAGCCGTTGCTCGCGGACCTGCTCGCCGCATTTGCCCGCCGGCTGGCCGAGCCGGCGGATGCGCTGCTTGACGCGTGGCGGACTCGCGATGCGCTACGCGGGCGTCTGGTTACCTGGACCGGCGGGCACGGCCGGGCCGAGGGGGTCGACCACGAGGGCCGCCTGCTGGTACGCCGCGAGGACGGCACGAGGACGGCGCTGAGCGCCGGAGAGGTTCACTTCGAGTCAGTCGGCTGATCGGCCAGTCGGCTGATCGGCCCGGTCGAGCGCCTCTTCGACGTTCTTGCGCAGCTTCTCGCCGGAGCCCGGCTCCAGCCCCCCATCCACCTTGTGCCCTCTGGGTGTGCCCGCCTGTGTGGCGTCATCGTTCGCGAGCGCCTCGGCGAGCACAGCGTCTGAGGGAGCCGCACCCTTGCTTGCCCGTCCCCCGCCGCGGGGGGTCCCCGAACGGGGGACCTTGCCGTTGTCAGACCTCGCGGCACCCTGCTCGCCCGCCCGCTTTGCGCCTGCTCCCCGCGATGGGGGGCTTGCCCCCTGGGTATGCCCCTCCGTGGGCTGCGGACCCTTGCGCCGGCGGCGCGTCCCGCGGGTACGGCGCTTGGGGAAGTTGCGCAACAGCTCCCGCGCCAGTGCCGGCGGCTTGCGCGCCATACGCGTGCGTGCGCC
>DATMPT010000296.1:0-3095 GCA_035567355.1 Solirubrobacteraceae bacterium | reverse complement strand
AACTCTTTCGTCTTGGCACAGGAGCTTCACCCCTGGCGGTAGTAAACCCGGGCACTTACGGGACGGTCATTCGCGGCCATCACTGGCTCCTCTGCGACTCTGCAATCATCTTCCCACAACCCGATCCCGCCCGCCGCCTTCATTGTCTGCCAGGCATCGATTGGACTTAGGACCTAGAGGTTCGAGATCGACGGGGATCGCGGTTAGACTGGGCACGTGAAAACGAACACCACGCGACACAGCACGGCGCAATCCCTCTTTCGCCTGGCCTTTGACGATGTCGTCTCGGATCTACTCAAGGTGAAGGCAGCCGCGGTGGCTGAGACGATCCCCCGGCCGGTGGCTCGGCCGGTGCGGCCCCGCACGCCGCCACAGTCGAGGAGCCGCCGAGCGACGCCGAGGCCGGTCAGCGGCTCGCGCTGACTTGACGGCGTACACTTGCGGCGTGTGCGATGTGCAGGCTGCGCTGGAGGCACGCCGGCGATGCGCTAGTGCGCCTCGCCTGGAAGCTCTTCTGGAGCTGGCGACGGTAGAGGGCGCGGGAGCCGGCTACTGGCGCGGGGTCTGTGCCGCCGCGTTTCTCTTCACCGGCTTGGGTTGATTGCTGGGCGCGGGCGCGTCCTCTCGGTCGTGTCGAACATTCCGCGAGTCGCCGGTGGCCTTGCGAAATGCCTCCATCAACGCCTGCGCCTGAGCGTTTGGCTTTGGCGCAGGCACGTTGGATGTCGCCGCGCCAGGCTGGTTGGCCCTCGCGGCATTGGGCTTGCCGTTCTGAGTGCCGCTCTGAGCAGCGGACCCAGAGGCGTTGCTGGGCCTCGGCTTGGGCGGAGCCGCCGCGGCGTTGTTGAATTGTGGCTTCACGGGTGGCGTCGGAGCGGATGGTGTGTAGGCGCTGTACGAACGCCGGCTGGAATCGGCCGCCGATGCTAGGAGCGGCCCGGCGAGTATCCCGAGTGTGAGAGCAGCGCTCATGCCGATCCATTTCCAATCCAAGGCCATGGGCGCCTCCCCGAAAGCCGGACGGTTGAGGTGGGAGTCGGAGTTCGCAGCACCCTATCACATCGAGCGCGCGCGGGGCTAGCCCCGCCGGCGGGCGGAGAAGAGGGACCTTCCCCCGGCTGCGCTATCCTGTCGCCAGAGATCCACCGACCAGGAGCCGTGATGCCATCGCCTCACAACGAGAGGTCCGTGCTGATCATGCCGCTTCTGGCCGGCTTCACGGCCCTGACCCTGGCCGGGTGCGCCACGCCGGAGGCCGGCATCCAGCTGCACGGAGCACAGACGAGCGCCCAGCTCGCCCAGGCACGTACCGATTGCGCGCCCTTCGTTCTGGCGCATCCGGAGACGACCACCGAATTGGCTGAAGCGGCGTGCCTGATCGCGCGGGACTTCCGCGCTCCCCTCTGGCTTGCGCTCGGCTCGGCGCCGCTCGGGTCTCTCCACGTGACGCCACACGGGGACGCGACCGCGATGGTGCGGGACTTTCAGGAGTGCCGCCTCGAGGCGCGCGACGCGCGGCTACCCACGATCCAGGATGAAAACCGATCGGGTGTCGTCGTTCGGCTGTACGATCAGCTCTTCCCCCGATCCGGCAAGGTGCCGAGCCCCGACGCCCTGCTCATGCAGGCCTTCGGGGCGTGTCTGAGCAATCGGGGCTACACCGTCTCCGACATCGCCGCGGTCACTCCCCCCTGAGGGGTCAGCGCCGAGCGGTCAGCGCGCGCTTCCCATGATTCAGGATCGGCCGGCGAGGCCGAACGCGCCCGCGAACCGGCGATAGGCTTCCAGGCAGTCGCCGTACTTGCGATGCCCGGCGGTGTGCTTGGCCGAGGCGAGCAACAGGCGGTCCCGATCACCGGCGGTGGTGTGCGCGTAGTCCTCGAGCAGGCAGTTGCCCAGCTCCTGGTTGTGGGGATCGTTGCCGGTCTTGGCCGCGCCCACCGCGAGGGTCTGCACGAGCCGGGCCCGGTCCGCGCCCGAGCGCAGGTAGGCCGCGGTCCAGTCCATCGCCTCCCACGGCCGCAGGCCGGTGAGCGCATCGTCCAGGCGCGCCAGCACCTGTTCCGCGGTGAGCGCGTCGGAGCCCCGCGGCGGCTCGATCTTCACCGGGTGGTTGCCCGGGGTGTGCTTCTGATGATGGGCCGCGCGGGTCACGAAGGCGCCGGCCACGAACAGGAGCTTGAGCCGGTGCGGGTGCTCGAAGGTGTTGTAGAACCACCGCAGCGTGTTGCAGTACTCGTAGCTGTGCTGCGGCATCGAATACGCGTTGGGATCGCCGGTCTCGATGATGAGGCGGGCGGAGGCGAGCTGGATGGTGTCGATGATGTGGCGCGGGCCCTTGCCGTCCTTGAGGAGTGCCACGATCAGGTCGATGAACGCGGGCTCCTCGCCGCTGGCGATCGCGTCGAGCAGCGCCAGCGACTCCACCGGGCTCAGCGCGCCGTCGTTGGCGAGCAGCTCGCGGTCGCGGCCGTCGAGGAGGGTCTGCACCACCTGGCAGCCCATCTCGTAGTTGGAATACCAGCGCGGTCCCACCGCGATATCGGGCGCGCCCGCGTAGAGAATGGGACGCGCCCGCTCCCAGCCCACCGCCTGGGCCAGCTCGACGGTGGCGCGGGCCCGGAAGGACTTGTGGCCGGTGGTGTAGGAGCGGTTGTGGAGCATCCGGTCCTGGACGTCGATGAGGCCCGCGAACACGAGCTGGGCGAGCAGCGCGGTGCGCGCGGCGGGATCGCCGACCGCCTGCTCCCACAGGCCGAGGAAGACCCGATACGCGTTGATCACCTCGCCACGCTGCACGAGGGTGAGCCACGTGTTGAGCCGCTCCGGCCACGTGCCCTCGATCGTGAGCGGGGTCTGGTCCGGCCAGTGCACCTCGGGCAGCGGGGGCCGGCCCTCGAACTTCAGCTCGTAGAGCCGGACGTAGTGGCCGGGCATCTTGCCGAGGAGCTGATTCCACGGGTCGAGCCCGGTCGGGATGTACCAGATGGTCTGGGCCAGCGGCAGGTACTTGTACTCGGGCGGCATCAGCGGCATGAGGTCCACGCTCGCCCGGGAGCTGAGGAGACAGTGGTCGTTGTTCACGAAGCGCACGA
>DATMPT010000295.1:0-5419 GCA_035567355.1 Solirubrobacteraceae bacterium | reverse complement strand
TATACCGAGGAGGGCGAGCGGGAGTCGGCGATCGACCTCACCGACCTCGGGCGCCTGCACGGCGAGATTGCGCTCGGCTACTACCGCATCCGCCGCGCAATCGAGGACATCGAGGGCTTCCCCGAGGAGCTGGCATGGGCGATCGGGCACATCATCCTCTCCCACCACGGCTCGCTCGAGCACGGTAGCCCAGTGGTGCCCTCCACACGCGAGGCCACGCTTGTGCACATGATCGACAACCTCGGCGGGCGCCTGGGGAGCTTCGACCGAATCGAGAAGGAGCTCTCCCCGGGAGCGCGCTGGTCGAGCTTCGACCGCGCGCTCGGAGCGGGTGCTTGGTTCAGCGCACGCGAGATGAGCGAGTCCGCGCCAGAGCCCGCCCGCGAAGCCGCCTGAGCAGTCCTCCGGGCAAGCTACCCGCGGTGGCGGCTCCGCACCATCCAGATCGCCTTGTAAAAGCCGCAATTTGCGAGCGTTCGGCACGCCGGGCGAATACGTCTCGCCATCGGGTTCTATCGTTCACAGCGGGATGGCCAAGGACACAGAGAAGCTGATCCGCCAGCTGTCGCTGATCTCATACCTGATGGCCGAGCGCAGGCCGGTCACGGCGCTCGAGATAAGGCGCGACGTGGAGGGCTACAGCGGCATGAACGAGGACGCTTTCGCGCGTCGTTTCTACGCCGACCGCTCCGAGCTCGAGTCCCTGCGCATACAGCTCACGGTGGACCGCCCCTCGGATGGGGCAGCCGAGCAGGAGAACTACTCCCTGCGCTCTGAGAACTTTCATCTGCCGGCCATCGAGTTCTCAGACGAAGAGTTGGCGGCCTTGCAGGCAGCTCTGCATCTGCTCGATGGAAAGTTCGCCTACGCGGAGCCTTTGCGACTTGCTTTGCAACAGATCACCTGGGGGCGTCCGAGCCCCCTGCGAGCCCCCGAGCAGCAGTCGGTGGTTCTCGCGATCACCGCCTCGGCCGATGGTCATGAGCTGTCCGTGCGCCTCGCCAAGATCGAGACGGCGATCTTCCGGAACAAGACGATCACCTTCGACTACTACACGATGGCACGTGACGAGGTTGGGGCGCGCCGCGTGAACCCCTACCACCTGCTTTTCCAAGGGGGAGAGTTCTATTTGCTTGGCTACGCTCACGAGCGCCAAGAGATCCGTGTGTTTCGCCTCTCGCGCATCCGCGGCAAGGTCTCATATGCCACCAAGGCTGAGCACGACTTCCGGCGCCCCGCGGATTTCGATCCGCGCGAGTACGCTGGGCGCGCCGAGTGGCAGTTGGGCGAGCCCCAGGGAGTGGCCGAAGTGCTGCTGGGCGAGCGTATCGCCTGGCAGATCGAGCGCCACTTCGGTCGCTACGGAGACATAGTCGCAGCTGGGGAGGAGGGTCATGGGCATGCAGACAAGCTCCTGCGCACCAGTTATTCGGACGTCCGCACGATCGTCTCCTGGGTGCTCGGCCTAGGCGAGAACGCAAGGTTGCTTGGCACGCCTGAGCTCGTGGAGGAGATGGGACGACGGCTGACGCTCTTGCACGATCTGCACGCTGAGACGCTCGATTTGGCCGGGCGCGTGCCGGAGGTGCGGGAGTCCGCGCCCCCCGCTGGGGCCTCCGCCGCGCGCGCGGGGCGCAGAGCCGCCGCCGCCGAACGTGACCAGGCTGACGCGGCGATTCGTCCAGAGCGCTTCGCCCGGCTCGTCACACTCGCGAGCATCCTGATCCACGCCGGCAGGCGTGGCGAGCGCCTCGAGATCGCAGAGGTATGTGAGAGCCTGCAACTCTCAGACGAGGAGCTGCGCGAGGACATCAACGTGCTCAACGTCGTCAACTTCGGCGGAGGCTCCTACGTGCTCTACGCCGAAATCCTCGAGGATGAGGGCCAGATAGACGTCGACCCCGAGCCCTACAGCGACAACTTCGAGCGGCCCGCGCGACTACTTCCCGTCGAGGCCAAGGCACTGGTCGCCGCGATTGACCTCGTCGGCGAGCACATACCCGAGGGTTCGCTTGCGAGCGCGCGCGAGAAGATAGTGGCCGCGCTCGGCGAGGACCCGATGGAACAGGGCCTGCAGGTCGCCCATACGACCAGCGACGACTCCGAGGTGGCGCGTACTGTCTCACGCGCCATCGTCGAGCACCGTCTAATAGAGCTTGACTATTACAAGGAGAATGAGGACGAGTTCTCCCTGCGCCGCGTGGAGCCCTACGCGCTCACCAACGGGCAGGAGGGCTGGTATGTGGCCTCGTTTGATCCCGACAAGCATGAAATGCGTCACTTTCGCCTCGATCGCATCAGGCGCGCACACGTGACCGAGGAGAAGTTCGAGCCGCGTCCCGAGGTCGATCCAGGCGCCGAAGTGGAGGGTTGGATGCGCACCGGCGAGGTGCATGCCTCGCGCACCGCTCGCGTGTGGATTTCGCCCGAGCGGGCGCGCTGGGCGCGCGAGCAGCGCCGCGTCGAGGAGGAGCTACTCGACGGCTCGATCGTGGTGGAGCTGAGCTTCGCCGGCACCGACTGGCTTGTACGCGAGATCCTCAAGGAGGCCGGCGACGCGGCGGTGATGGAGCCCGAGGATGCCCGCGAGGCGGTCTTGGCGGCGGTCAGGCGCCTGCGGGCTGTGCCGGCTGGCGTATTGTGAGTCGCCGGCCGCCGTGCGCGGCTTGCGCGGCGTCCCAGCCAATGCTCGCCCCTTACCCCAGGCGATGAGCCGCCGCGATCAGATCAAGATGAGCGAGCCCGAGGCCGCCTTGTTCCTGGGCGAAGAGCGCACCGTGACCTGTGCCACGATTGGCCCGCGCGGCTGGCCGCACTTGATGCCGCTGTGGTACGTGTTGCGCAAGCCCGGTGGGGCGTGGCCCACCGAGCCTGACGCGGTTGTCGAGACAAACCTGCCGGGCCCGCGGATCTGGGCTTGGACGTATGCGGCCTCCCAGAAGATGCGCAACCTGGAGCGCGACCCCCGCGCGACGCTGCAGGTCGAGGCGGGCGAGCAGTATCAAGAGCTGCGCGGGGTGATGCTCGAGTGCGATGCGATCGTCCATCGCGACATCGAGACAGTGGGGACGCTCGGCCAGGAGATCTTCAGGCGCTACGCCGCGTCTCGCGGAGAGCCACCTGTGGACGTGCTTGCCCCCGAGGTGGCCGCGATGGTGGACAAGCAGGCCGCCAAGCGCGTGGCGCTGGAGTTCGTCGAGCTGCGGCGCGCGACTTGGGACCATCGCAAGCTGGCGGGCGTTTACTAGCAAGGGCGGGCGCGGGAGGCGCCACACGGCGATTTATCGTCTTGGAGCTCCAGGGCGGGCGCGGTCGCCGGTCTCAATCGCTGGGCCGACACCCCGCCGTTTGATGGGCGACCGCGATGGCGGGCGATCGGAGTGCTCACCTAAGGCAGGGATGTGCTTACTCTATTTTGAAATTGTGCCATGGTTGATACGTGAGTATAGACTATTGCAAAATCTCAAAAAAAGAACACAACAACTCCCCGCTCGCCGTCAACATAGGCGCTATGACGGCCCTGTTTGGAAGCTCGTCTGCCGCTAGGCTTCGCCGCGAATGGATTCTCTAAAGGGCCTCATCCTTTCGGGGGGCAAGGGCACTCGTCTGCGCCCGATCACCCATACGAGCGCCAAGCAGCTCGTGCCCGTGGCTAACAAGCCCGTCCTCTTCTACGGGATCGAGGCGATGGCGAGCGCGGGCGTGCAGGAAGTAGGTATCATCATCGCCCCGGAGACCGGCGAGGAGATCAGGCAGGCAGCCGGCGACGGATCGCGCTTTGGCGTGAAGATCGAGTACATAATCCAGGACGAGCCGCTAGGGCTCGCCCACGCCGTGCTCACCGCCGAGACGTTTCTTGGGAGTAGTCCGTTCGTGATGTACCTCGGCGACAATCTCTTGCAGGGCGGCATCTCAGACCTCGTGACCGCCTTCCGTGAGCACGGGCCTGACGCTTTGATCCTGCTCACTCCGGTACCCGATCCCGAGAACTACGGCGTGGCGGAGCTGGCCGACGCGGCACCTGGGAAGGTGGGTCGCGTCGTCAAGCTCGTGGAGAAGCCATCAGAGCCCGCGACCGATCTTGCGCTGGTGGGCGTATACATGTTCACCGCCTCGATTCATGATGCCGCCCGTGCGATCGAGCCCTCGGGGCGTGGGGAGCTCGAGATCACAGATGCGATCCAGTACCTCGTGGACGGCGGCCGTCGCGTCGAGCCGCACGTCGTGCGCGGCTGGTGGAAGGACACCGGACGTCTCGACGACATGCTCGAGGCCAACCGCCTGATCCTCGACAACCTGACCGAGTCGGTACAGGGAGAGCTGATCGACTCACAGGTCGACGGACGCGTCGTGATCGAGCCTGGGGCGCGTCTGGAACGTACGACTGTACGCGGACCCGCGATCGTGGGCGCCGGAGCCCTACTGCGCGACTGCTATGTGGGGCCATATACGGCGATCGGCGAGAACTGCCGCATTTCGAAGGCCGAGGTCGAGCATTCGATCCTGCTGGCTGGTTCCTCCGTGTGCGACCTCGACGGGCGCATGGAGTCGTCCCTGCTTGGGCGCAATGTGACCGTCCGCCGCGGCGATCGCCAGCCGCGGGCGTACCGCTTCATGGTGGGCGACAACTCGGACATTTCGATCCTGTGAGGATCCTTGTCACGGGAGCGGCGGGCATGCTCGGAGCCGACGTGCGCCGCGTCGGCGAGCGCGCGGGGCATGACTTGATCCTCATGGACCTGCCAGAGCTGGACGTTACCGACGAGCAGGCGGTCATTGCTTTCTATGAGCGGGAGCGTCCGCAGGCGACGATCAACTGCGCCGCCTGGACCGACGTGGACGGCGCTGAGAGCCACCGTGAGGCTGCCCATGCCGTGAACGCGGACGGTGCCGGCAACCTCGCCCGGGCGGCCGCCCTGATCGAAACCCCCTTGCTGCATATCTCGACCGACTATGTCTTCGACGGCACGGCCCCACTCGGCGCGGGTGGCCAGCCGCGGCCATATGTCGAGTCCGATCCGACGGGCCCGCGGTCGGTCTATGGAGAGACCAAGCTCGCCGGCGAGCACCAGGTGCTCACTGCCTCGTCGTGTCACACGGTCGTGCGCACGGCTTGGTTGTATGGAACCGACGGCCCCAACTTCGTTGCCACCATGCTGCGCCTTGCGAGCGAGCGCGAGGCGGTGCAGGTCGTAGACGACCAAGTCGGCTCTCCCACCTGGTCGGGGCACCTGGCACCCGCGATCGTGGGCCTACTCGAGCGGGGAGTGAGCGGGCTCGTGCATCTCACCGGCGCAGGCTCGGTCTCGTGGAATGGCTTTGCCAAGGAGATCTTCCGCCAGGCTGAGGTGGATTGTCGGGTTGAGGCGATCCCGACCTCTGAGATGGCTCGCCCGGCACCGCGGCCGGCCTTCTCGGT